>JBMOHW010000045.1:0-17525 GCA_049317665.1 Terrimicrobiaceae bacterium
GGCGCCCGCGCGCGACCGTGCCGAGCCAGATGCCACCGAGCGTCGCTAACAAAAACGCTGTTGCCCCGAGCATGAGCGTCACCGGCAGCGTTTGTGCAAGGATCTCGTTGACCGTCCGGTTTCGATACTTGGTCGACAGGCGGAGGTCTCCCCGCACGAGATCGCCAAGGTAGCCGACATATTGATCCCACAGCGAGCCATCGAGTTTGTATTTGGCCAGCAGTTGGCGTTCGATCGCCTCAGGGATCTTTCGCTCCCCATCAAACGGCCCACCAGGCGAAATCCGGATCAGGAGAAACGTGATCGTCACCACGCAGAACAAAACAAACGCCACCGAAACCAATCCCCGGACGAGCGACGAACCCATCATCCCCTCCAATGAACGCACACCGGTTGACGAAACATGGCGATGATTCAACAACCCCGAGGGACGCCTCACAAGACGATCTTCACGATTTCGGCACAATCAACGCCCAACCACAGCCATGCGCCTCCAAACAAATTCTTTGCAGCCTTCGGGATGTAGCATGTATCCTTTTCCCTCATGCCGAAATCAAAGGAGGAGGCTCCTGTAACCCAGACCGAATACATCAAAGCCTACCGAGTGATGCTCCTCGCCCGTGTGCTTGAGGAGAAGCTTGCGAGCCTCTACCGGGCAGGCTTGATCAAAGGGGGAGTATTTCTGGGACGCGGTCAGGAGGCGCTCAGCGTGTCGGTGGGCATCCAACTCCGCCGCGGAGATATCTTTGCTCCGTTGATTCGGGATCAAGCCGGACGCATGGCTTTTGGAGATACCGTGCTCGATACGTTGCGCACGTATCTCGGCTCGCAACTCGGGCCGATGCGCGGACGCGACGGCAACATCCACCGGGGTCGCCCGGCGGAAGGGTATTACGCCATGATCAGCCATCTCGGTGCCATGATCCCCGCCGTGGCGGGCGGACTACTCGCGAGACGACTGAAGGGCGAGACCGGAATTGTCGGCGCGACGTGCCTCGGCGACGGCGGAACTTCGACCGGCGCATTTCACGAGGGACTCAATGCCGCTGCGGTGGAAAAACTTCCCCTCGTTCTCGTCGTGGCCAACAACCAATACGCCTACTCCACACCGAATACCCGGCAGTTCGCCTGCGCCGACCTGATCGACAAAGCCGTCGGGTATGGGGTGGCCGCCCACCGCGTCGATGGCATCAATCTCGAAGCCTGCCTTTTCACACTCCGCCGTGCCGTGCAGGCGGCCCGCGACGGTGGCGGTCCACAGCTTGTCGTCGGCGACTTACTCCGACTGGTCGGTCACGGTGAGCATGACGACGGAAGCTATGTCGATCCCAAGCTGAAATCCGCCCACATGGGCCAGGACTGCGTCTTGCTGGCCGAGCAAGAGATCATTGCGAGAAAATGGGCGACACCGGACGAGACGGCCAAGTGGCGGAAAGATGCCGAAGCCGATGTCAACGAGACCGTGGACAAAGTCCGCCGCGAGCCCGGACCGAGGGCCGAAGACGATGACTGGGCGGCATTCTCACGCCCGGAATTTGCTGAGCAATACGCGACAACATGAGCGCGATTACCTACCTCGAAGCCATTCGCAGCGCGCAGGCCAAGGCACTCGCCGACGATCCCCGCGTGTTTATTTACGGTCAGGATGTCGGCAACTTTGGCGGTGCCTTCAAGGCCACCAAGAATCTGGCGAAAGAATTCCCCGGTCGGGTGATCGATGCGCCCCTGAGCGAGGACGCCATCATCGGCATGGCGGTCGGCGCGGCTATCGAAGGAATGCGACCGATTGTCGAGATGCAGTTCGCCGACTTTTCGACGTGCGGATTCAACCAGATCGTCAACCACGCGGCGACCCTCTATTATCGCACCGGAGTCCCGTGCCCGATTGTTGTGAGGCTACCCTCCGGCGGAACGTCGGGCGGCGGACCGTTTCACAGTCAGAGCATGGAGGCGCTCTACGCGCATTATCCGGGACTGGTCGTGATGACGCCTGCGACCGTTGATGACGCCTACTCGATGTTGCTCGATGCGGTGGCCATCGATGATCCGGTGATTTTCTGTGAGCACAAATTTCTCTACTACCACTTAAAGTCCGAGGCCCTCCCGGAGAGTTCCATGCCAATCGGAAAAGCCCGACTCGCACGGGCGGGCCGCGATGCCACGATCGTCACGCATGGGGCGATGCTCCACGAGGCCCTTGCAGCGGCCACAGAGCTTGCCGCGGACGGCTACGAACTCGAAGTCGTTGATCTCCGCACCGTCAAGCCCATCGATACCGACACGATTCTGGCGTCGGTCGCCCGCACCGGCCGATTGCTCTGCGTGAGCGAGGAATGGCCATGGGGCGGAGTCGCCGCCGAAGTCATCGCCCGCGTCACCTCGGACGGCTTCGGCCTCCTCGATGCGCCTCCGCAGCGTCTGAATGCCAAGGATACTCCGGTTCCCTATCATCCCGATCTCTGGTCCGTCCACCGCCCGACCGCCTCGGCAGTTGCCGAAGCCGCCCGTCGTCTCTTACATATCTAAATCGCCATGGCTCTTGTTCCCATCCTCATGCCTCAACTCGGTGAATCGATTGCCGAGGCGACCATTGTCAAAGTTCTCTTCGCCGAGGGCGACACGGTTCCGGCGGATTCCGATCTCATCGAAGTCGAGACCAACAAAGCCGTCATGGGAGTCACGGCCCCGACCTCGGGAAAGCTCGGCCAAGTCCTCGCGGAAGTCGGCACCAGCTATCCGGTTGGTGCCGTGCTGGGCTATATCGAAGTAAGCACCGAGGACGCAAAACGTCTTGGACTCGATGAAGAGCCGGTCAAACCAGCCCGAAGCGAAAAAAAGACCGTCACCAAACCCAGGACTCCGGAATCCGTTGAGCCAACCGTCAAGGGCGGTCTGCCCGTGCCAGCTCACGCGGGTGGTGCCAGCTACCTCTCCCCCCGCATGAAGGCCCGCATGGCCGAGCTCGGCCTACGCGCCGCAGACCTCGCGGGCATTCCCGGCAGCGGAGCGGGCGGGCGCGTCACGATCGAGGATCTTGAACGCTTCATGATGGGCATCGAGCGAAACAAAACCACCCCGGCCTCCCCGATGCGAAAGGCGGTCGCCGACGCCATGATCCGGAGTTGGTCGCGACCCCTCGCAACCGTCGTCCGCCCGATCCACCTCGACAACCTTCTCGCCCACCGGAAAAAACACCCGCTCAAGCCCGGCCCGGCACTCTACACGCTGCGGGCGCTGGCGATCGCTCTCGCGGAGAACAGTGCACCCGCCGGACGGCTCATCGGTGAACGCATCGTTCACCCACCGTCTGTAGATATTGGCTTTGCCGTGGAAGCCGAGGACGGGGTCTTGGTGCCGGTCATCCGCAATGCCGACCAGTATCCGCTCGATGATCTCGTGCCTCGCTACAATCGACTCGTCGAACTCGCCCGCCAGCGACGGCTTCCGCCCGGAGATACCGGCGGCTCGATCGCAACGATCACGAATTACGGAACATTCGGCCTCACGCTTGCCACACCGATCCCGCTCCCGGAGCAGACCATTCTTATCGGCATGGGCGTCGGACAAACCGTGCCATTCTGGAATCCCGCTATCGAGGAATTCATTCCGGTTGTTGAAGCCCAGTTCACACTCAGCTTCGACCACCGAGTTCTCGACGGCGGCGCAGCTGGCCGCCTTCTCAAGCGCGTCGCAGAATTGCTAGCGGCTCCGGAAACCCTGTAACTGGGTTCCGACGGTTGAAGCGTTTTGACAGGATTTACGAGATTTACAGGATGGACTTTTGGGCGCATGCGCCGCGGACAAAAAGGTTTCAGAGTTCCTTACTATAACTCACTTTCCAGTAATCTTGTTAATCCTGTCCAAAAACTGTTTTCGGTTTTTTCACGCCGCGAGGACGGAAACGCCCGCGGGTGCCAGCTTGCGGAGTTTCTCCACGGCCGTCGGAACGATTTCGCAAGCTTCGGCGACTTCCGAATCGGAATTGAATCGCCCGAAAGAAAATCGCAGGCTCGATCGAGCGCGTTCATTCGACTGCCCCATCGCCCGCAGGACATGGGAGGGATGAACCGATCCGCTCGTGCAGGCCGAGCCCGCCGAGCAACAAACAGCCTTCTCATCAAGCAGGATGAGCAATCCTTCGCTCTCGACTCCAGCGAACGATAGATTCGAAGTATTCGGAAGGCGGTTGAACGTATCACCATTGACCGAACATCCCGGCACGGTGGCGAGCAAATGACTCTCAAAACTATCCCGCCAACCGGCGACCTGCGTGTCAGTCAAATGCTCCGCCGCAAGCTTTGCCGCGACCCCGAACCCGACAATCGACGCGACGTTTTGGGTTCCACCCCGCCGCGCGTTTTCCTGGCTGCCCAGAAGGAGCGGAGAAAACTTCACCCGTCGGTTCACATAGAGGGCGCCCACGCCTTTCGCTGCGTGGATCTTGTGTCCGGACATCGAAAGAAAATGGATGCCGGCATCTTCCAGATTCAACGGAAGCTTTCCGACAGCCTGCACGGCATCGACATGCAGGAGACATTTTTTCTGACAGGCGATCTCCGCAATCTCGCGTATCGGGAAAAGCACGCCCGTCTCATTGTTTGCCCAGAGTAGGGATACGAGCGCGGTATCTTCACGGATTGACGACGCCACTTGCGCGGGGTCGATCCGGCCGAGCGCATCCACCGGCACCCAGGTGATCTCGTAACCCCGTTGGGCCAGATGCTCACAGAGTTTGATGGTCGCGCTGTGCTCGACCGTCGAGGTGATAATGTGACGCTTATCGGGATCCAGTGCCGCCGCCGAGCGGATGGCGGCGTTGATCGATTCGGTGCCGCAGCTCGTGAACAAAAGCTCGGACTCCCGCGCGCCGACAAGCGCAGCCAGGCTCGCCTTCGCCTCGTCCAGTGCGGCGGATGCGGCGCGTCCCAAGGAATAGGCACTCGAAGGATTTCCATACCCGTCGCGAAGCCACGGGATCATGGCATCGACAACCTCCGGCGCGAGTTGCGTCGTGGCGTTGTTGTCGAGGTAGATCGTCATGGCGAACTTTTCCGTTTAACCGTTGTTCCCCGACTTGGCAATCTTGGCGTTTGTGCCAAGGGGCGGCTTGCCGGCTCAATCCAAGGGATTCACGCGATTGACGACGAGAAGATCAGCCGGCAGGCGTGGGATCTTCGCCACTTCGGCGGCTCCGATACCGAGAGTGGGTCCGACCAACCTTGACGGCAGGGCCGGGATCGCCCCCGTGAGGCCGATATCCTGCACGTCGGGCGTGTCGAAAAAAATGAGAAAGCGGACCTCTGTTCCGTCGAGATTTTCAATGTGGTGCGGATAGGCGCGGGGAATGAAATAGACGTCGCCCGGATGCAGTTCGTAAGTCTCGAAAGTCGAATCCGGACTCTGCACAGTCATCCGCGCGTGACCGGCCAGGACGTAACCCAGCTCGGCCGTCTCGGGGTGCCAGTGAGGCTCGCGCATTCCAATACCATGAAGCCGCAGCGAATACATCGCCTGAGCCCTCAGGGCCGGCCACGTGTCCCGCCGCGCGACGATAGCCGATCCGTCTTCGTTGGTGATGAGCGGCGTGCGTTTTTCGATCGGGAACTTGAACGGACTCGGATAGCTGGCGGACTCCGGAATGTCGGCGGGTGCCGTCGTCTTCCCAAATTCGATGCTCTTCGGCGAGCGGTTCAAGCCCGCGAGTTCGCTCTCCGCGAGTCCCCAAGTATTCCCCATCACCGCCTCGCTGAGGCAACCGACGAAGCCCGACAAACCGAAATCCTCGACTTCCTCATGCGAGAACGTGATCACCATTTCGACATCTCCGGAGCCAGTATTCTCGATCGAATGCAGCGAGCCTGAGGGCACGAAAAACATCTCGCCGCCTGAGATCGTGAACTGCGCGTGGACGTTGCCGCTGGCGAAAATCGTCACGACCGCCTCGCCCCGCAGACAGTATCCGACCTCGTCAGCATTCGCGTGCCAGTGCGGCTCGCGGAAGCAACCCTCATGGATGACCAGATGATAAAGTGAGAGCCCACGAAGGATCGGCAAGACGGACTTCGTCACCGCAACTTTTGTTCCAAAGGCGCTTGCGATCTGAGGCCGGACATCCCCGAGCGAAATCTTGTGCGATATGTGGCCAAAGCTCGGGGTCGCCCGACAAAAACGCAACCGCTTTTTCGCGCCTTGCAATCCGCCAACTCCCAGTCCACATCGTAGGACGATGGCCCGCACGATTTCTGAATTGTCTCCCGAGGAACTCCTTGCGGTCGCCATCTCCCTCGAAGAGGAAGACGCAAAAATCTACGCGGATTTTTATCGACGCCTCGCGGAAACCCACCCCGCCACGGCCATGCTTTTGGCCACAATGCGGGACGAGGAAACGGGCCACGCGACGCGGCTTACCGAAATGTTTCACACGAACTACAAGGGCCAAATCCCTCTCGTCCGCCGCCAGGACGTCAAAGGCCTCCCCCATCGAAAACCCATCTGGCTTTCGGGCACGCTGAGTGTCGCGCAGGTCCGTGACGCCGTGAGCGCGATGGAAGCGGAGTCTCTCAGATTTTACCAAACGGCCGCCAAGCAATCGTCAGATGCGCGCGTCCGCGATCTCCTGAACGATCTCGCGGCAACGGAGAAATCCCACATCAAGCTGGCATCGACCCTTCGGGACGATCTGGAGTCGAGTGGAAAGCGCCAGGAGGAAGATGACCAAACACGACGAGCCTTCATCCTTCACGTCATCCAACCAGGCCTTGCCGGGTTGATGGATGGCTCGGTCTCGACTCTCGCGCCCGTCTTCGCCGCCGCTTATGCCACTCAACACAGTTGGTATGCCTTTCTCGTCGGAATGGCCGCGTCCATCGGTGCCGGGATCAGCATGGGCTTCGCGGAAGCTCTGTCGGACGATGGCGTCCTCAGCGGACGCGGCCATCCGCTCACCCGCGGCATCGTCTGCGGGGCAATGACCACCCTCGGCGGCATCGGCCACACACTCCCGTTTCTGATTGCCGATTTCCGCACAGCCATGATCGTGGCAGTCGGCGTCGTCGCCGTGGAACTCGCTGTGATCTCATGGATTCGCCACAAATATATGGACACCCCACTCCTCGCCGCCGCTTTTCAGGTCGTCGTCGGCGGAGTTCTTGTCTTTTTGACAGGTATTCTCATTGGCTCGGCCTGACGACACAGAGGAACTCGAGCGCCTCAGACAAAGGTATTCCTTTTTAGAGAAAAGCGGTATACCTTTACCGCATGCCTGATACCTACACGATCAAGACGGCGCAGCAGCAATTTTCTGCTCTGGTGCAAGAGGCTGCGGACCATCCGGTGACAATCACCAAGCAGGGAAAGGCCGTTGCGGTGATCATGTCCATGGAGCGACTGGAGGCGATTGGCGAGACGATGGAGATCCTGTCTGATCGGAACGCGATGGACGCCATTCGCAGGCACCGGGAGGGTCGGGCTGCTTATCATGATGTGGCGGTCTTGGACGATCTGTGATGCGGGTTCGGGTTCAACAGGATGTCATCGACTATCTGCGCCGACTTCCTCCGCAACCCAGACATGCCCTCCGCGTGGCAATCAAAGCCCTCGCAATGGAACGAGGTGACATCAAATCCTTGGTGGACGACCTTGAGGGGTTTCATCGCCTGCGGGTCGGTTCGCATCGGGTCATCTTCGAATATGAGATGATCGACGGACAGCGGACCGTCACCTGTGTTTTTGCCGGCCAGCGCAAATGGATCTACGAAGTCTTCCAAAGCCGCTTGCACGAATAAGCGGCTAGGTGCACCCCGGCCTGGCAGTGCAGGGAGAGAAAGTGCGCGCAGACTGGATGCTTACCCATGACTTTATGCGGACGTTCGAGGGCAGCGCGCAGGCCATCCAGATCGAGCCCGGCGGACACTCCACCTGCGGAGCGTCGGACCCCCGACTCGACGGCATCGCCTGTCCCGCCTGAAACAAGGAAGAAATTGCAAGCCCGGCACACGGTGATTTTGCTATTTGACAAGGGCAGCGGGCTCCTTACCGTCCTCACGATGGACAACAGGTTGCTGCCTTCGGAAAAGTCGCGTTACAGAACAAAGTTGGGTTTGAATCCGACGAATGTGCACCGAGTGCTCGTGGCCCTTGGAGTTTTACTCATCGGACTTCTCGGGGCCGGGCGGGCTGTGGCACAAAATACCACATGGGTTGTTGGCACGGGGGATTTTCAGACGGGCAGCAACTGGAATAACGGCGGCCCGGCCAATGCATTTTGGTTTATCAACAACGGCGGCACCGCACAGCAATCATCCGAGTTTGGCACTTTCGCGAGCAATGGCTACCTCGGCTACAATGCCACGGACTCCGGCAATCTTGAGATCCTTACCGGCGGTTTCATAACTGGTGGAGATTCCAATCTTGCGGTTGGCTTTGATGGCAGTGGAACTTTTGCCATCGCCTCTGGCGGCAGCCTCGCTCACAAGGGTTTGTTCATCGCGGCCAGAACCGGCTCGGCCGGCACGGTCAATATCAACAGCGGCGAACTCTCGCTCACGGACATCATCCATGTCGGCTACGGTGGCTCGGGGAGTCTCACGCTCTCGGGGAACGGCACGATCACGAGTGACAAAGCGGACATCGGCGGCTTCACTACTGCGACCGGCACAGCGACGATCACCAACGGGCTCTGGCAAAACACAAACGCGCTTTTTGTGGGAGTCGAGGGCAATGGGACGCTTGCGGTCGCCGCTCAGGGCACGGTCACCAGCGAGAGTCTGTTCGTCGGGCAGAGCACGGGAGGCACGGGTCGGTGACTGTTTCCGGCGGGAATGTCACGTTGACCAACACCCTCGCGGTAGGCGTTCGCGGCACCGGAAACCTCGACGTCACGAGCGGCGGCCTAGTGAGTGCGGACTTCGTGCAGGTTGGCCTAGAAAGCGGTTCGTCCGGCACAGCAACGGTGACGGGCAATTCCACGCTGACGGCCACCAATTATGTCCAAATCGGTGTCACTTCCGGTTCGTCGGGCACGCTCAACCTTTCGGGCACGCTCAACACACCGAACATCACGGTCGCCCAGGAGTCGGGCTCGACCGGCGTGCTGAACGTCACCGGCACCAACCTGCAAACAACGCAGCTCGTTGGCGGAAACGGCAGCGCGACGGTGAATCTGAATGATGGCACCGCACTCAACGCGGGCTTTGCTGGTGGAGATCTCACCATCAGCGGATTTTCGGCAGGGGAATTCAACCTGAGCGGGAACGTCACGTTCAACGACGAGGGCTTCACGATTCAAGTCAACAGCCCCCTCAGCGGCACAGGGCATCTCATCAAAACCGGCGGTGGAAACCTCAATTTGACAGCCGCCAGCACCTACTCAGGCGGGACAGTGATCCAAGAAGGCTACGTGAACGTGAGTCACCCGAATGCTTTTGGCACGGGCAATATCACCAACAACGGCATTCTCCAATCAACGGCAAACCTCACCATCGCTTCGGAAACCCCACTCATCATCGTGGAAGCGAATCAGTTTGGTGCCTTCGCGCCCCAAGCGGGCACCACGCTCACCCTTGCTCCGGGCTCTTTCGAACTCGGAGCCAACGCGACATTTTACGCCGGCTTCTTCACTGGGACGAATGCAACGGTCGTTTTTGCTCCCGATGCGGCAACCGCCGTCCAGCCCGGCACCGGGGAGGTGCAGGCGTATTACGGGACCCTCCGTGCGGGCAACGCGCAACTCGCTGCGCTCACGGCACAAGCGGGCTCGACGACGGTATGGTCCGATACCACGCTCGATTTTCAAGATCACCTCGCGGGCGGCGGGATCAGAAACCTGCAAGGCAACGGCACGGTCCACATCGGCTCGAACGCCTCCACGACGCTGGCGGTAAACTCCGGAAATTTCTCGGGCACCATCACCGGTGCGGGCGGGCTCGTGAAGACTTCGAGCGACACGCTCATCCTCTCTGGCTTCAGTGAATTTACCGGTGGCACGACGATCGACGAGGGCGTCTTGATCGTGAACGGCGCGCTGCTGACCGGATTGGGAACCGTGGAAGTGAATATCGGCGGCACACTGGGCGGCACGGGCGATGTCGGCCCTGTCACGCTCAACGGCGGCAGCATCTCGCCCGGCAACTCACCGGGAACATTTTTCCCAACGGAGATTCTCTGGTATGACGGCTTCATCCTCTTTGAGCTCGGCCCAACCCAGAACACCTCCGACTTCATCAACACAGGAAAACTGCAAGGGCTCGGCTCGACTTACAAGTTCACCTTTGTGGACCAGGGGATGGTGAATGGCATGACGTATGACCTCATTAGTTTTGACCCCACGCTCGCCACGGCAATCCCCATCGGGAATTTCACCTTCACCAACGGCCGCGGGGTCAACGGGACCTTTGGCTACAGATCCGAATCGGCCAGCACCAGCTACCTCCAATTCACCGTCATTCCCGAACCCGCCACATGGGCTTTGCTGTTGCTCGCCGCAGTCTTCCTCGCCGCACGGATTAAGCGGCGGGGCGCGAGCTTATAGGGCGTTCATGATCGAAACACGGATTCACGATCTGAGGGATCTCTCGGAAACGCCGAATGCCGATGCGGTTGTCGTCATCGACGTGCTCCGGGCATTCAGCACGGCAGCTGTCGCAATGGATCGTGGGGCGATCGAGATTTATCCCGTCTTGGACGTCGCTGAAGCTTTCGATCTCCGCACGGGTGATCCGGATCTCGTCCTCATGGGCGAATCCGACTGCCGACCCATCCCGGGATTCGATCTTGGTAATTCCCCCGTCGAGGCTGCGGACTTTCCGTTTTCCGGTCGCCGCGCCGTCCAGCGGACGACCGCCGGAACGCGCGGACTGGTAACTTGTGCCGCCGCTCCCTCGCTCTGGGCGGCGAGTTTTCTCGTTGCATCGGCGACAGTGGCCGCACTCCGGGCCTCCGGTGCTGATGACGTTGCCTTCGTCATTACAGGAACCGTTCACTACGGAGTCGCGGACGAGGACGTCGCCTGCGCAGAATGGATGTCCGAACTCCTTCGAGGAAACCATCCGCCGGTTGCGCCGTTCCTCGACCGCGTGCGGGGATCCGTCGCCGCCGCCATGTTCCTCGATTTCGACAGCCCGCTCTACGCTCCGAAGGATGTGGATTTCTGTGCCCGGGCGGATGTTTTTGACTTCGCTCTCAACGTGCAGAACCCGAACGGGTCACTCATCCTCCGTCGCACCTGAGCAACTAGCACTGTTTACTCCCGGAACTCCTGGTTTCGGAGATCCATGCACCCGTGGAGAATGCGTAGAACTTGGATCGACGTTTTTCTCACCCTGTAAAAGATGAGGTGGTTTCGAAACAAGAGGCTTCGGATTCCCGGATGAATTTCCCGACGCACGCGACCGAGATGCGGATATCGAAGCAATTCCCGGGCACGGAGCCTCAAGAGGTCGATATATCGGTCCGCCGCCAGTTCATCGTGTTCGGCGATGAACTCCCAAATCTCCACGAGGTCATCCTTCGCGGGTTGGGAAACAAGAAGCTTCATCCCGCGCGGCGCTTCCGGCCCAGTGCCTTGACCTCCTTCGACACCGTCTCGTCCCATTCCGAAAGATGACCCCGGTCCGCAGATACCATCCCCAACTGCACAGCATCACGAAGACCAGCGAGTTTTGAACTATCTCGGGTCTCCTTCTCATGGAGCGCACGAAGCGCCTCGCGCACGACTTCGCTTGCAGACGTGTAGAGTCCGCTTCCAACCTTTCCATGCACCCATTTCTCCATTTCGGATGTCAGTGAAACGTTCATCCTGGCCACCGTATCCCGCCGACAAGGAATGTCAATTTATGGCCAATCGGTGAAATGACTACAAAACAAGACCGATCGTCGATTTTCCTCGCGCCTCCCGAGAAATGACGAGATAGCCGATCTGGCAGGCACCCTTTTTCTCATGTCAATGGGCAAGGACTGAGGCCATTTCCTCCAGAGGAAAATACAAGAAGATGCACCCTGACCCCCGGCTCCCAACTTTTGCCTTGCGAGTTGAGACAGTTGCTGACCCCATTGATAGCGAATCATGGCGATGACGTTATCGTCAAGATCTTCGGCACGACGCAAGCTGGGCGGCGGTTTGTGGCAGCCGCTTTTAACCCGGCCTTCCGTCCGCCGGAATACGACCAAGCCGAATTCCCACGGGTCCACCCGGCGTCGGGCGTCGTGAAGAATCTACTGAAATGAGCAACAAAGCATACTTCTACAGTGTCAGCGGAACGGTCGAGGGGCCGCATTCACCCAGCGAAATCGTCGATCTGCTGATCGAGGGATCTCTATCTCATGCCGCGCACTTGATAAAAGCTGGCGACCCAGACTGGAAAACCATCGCGGATTTTCCAGACGTGCTCGGAATGTTTGAGCAAAGAAAGAATCCCAAGGAGGACATGACCGGAGGTCCTGCGTCAACGATCTCCTCCACAGCGGAGGAACGTGCGGAGGCGGACGACGAAAAAGAGGAGTTGAAAACCAGACGGAAATCCCGTCATGGAATGCTCAGGATCATTCGAGCATCGCTTGACCAGCTTTGGGACGCGCAGCGCGAGGCGATCATTTCCAGGATAAAGGATGATGATCTGGATGTCGAATACGAGAGCACCCGTAAGAGTCACAAGAGCATCTACCAGACCATCGAGCAGAACGTAATCGAGTATTGGCGAACGGACGGCATCCTTTCGGCCTGGACTCGCGATCTGACGTGGAACGATGCGGATTTCACTTTGAAGTTCAAAAGCAAAGATGATGAGGCGGCAAAATTTGAAGAAGCCATGACTTGGCTGTCCTCAAAAAGCCTAGCTGGCCTCCCTGCAGTTTACTGCTTCATCTGTGGCAAGGAATACATCTACATTGGCCAAGCGAAAGACATCGGCGCTCGGCTGAAGCAGCATGAGCAGAAGACATTCTTTACCCGGACGGACCGGTTCCGTGTGGTGATTCCCCAGAACAAAAAAATGCTCAACAAGCTGGAGCGCCTGCTCATCTTGAATCGTCAGCCCACCGAAAACCGTTCCCCTGGTGTGTGTAAAAACAATCCGGCAGATGACTGTATGGAGTTCATCCGGCGGGAGATCAAAGAACTGATCAGCGATTTCTGAGGGACTAAAGCACCACTCCTGAGCTCGGTGAAATGCGGTTTCGACGCTCTGCGCATGCGAGATGTAGGCACTACTCGAAAAATTCTTCGCGACTCCGCGGCTTTGCGGGAAATCTTCAGTCCGTGCCGCCGCGTGAGAAGTCCTACGCTGCGCGGGAGTTGAGGATCTCGATGAGTTCCTTGGCGGAGGCGGGGATTTTGGTTCCGGGGCCGAAGATGGCGATGGCGCCGTGTTGGCGGAGGAAGTCGTAGTCTTGGGCAGGGATGACTCCGGCGGCGACGACGAGGATGTCGGGGCGGCCGAGGCGAAGGAGTTCGGCGACGAGGGCGGGGAGGAGGGTTTTGTGCCCGGCGGCGAGACTCGACATGGCGACGATATGAACGTCGTTTTCGACGGCTTGTTTGGCGGTTTCCTCGGGGGTCTGGAAGAGCGGGCCGATATCAACATCGAAGCCGAGGTCGGCGTAGCCGGTGGCCACGACTTTCGCGCCGCGGTCGTGGCCGTCCTGGCCCATTTTGGCGATGAGGATGCGGGGGCGGCGGCCTTCGCGTTTCTCGAAATCGGCCGCGAGGTCGCGGACTTGTTGGATGTCGTCCATATTTCCGTAGGATGAGGCATAGACTCCGCTGATCGAGCGGATGGTGGCTTGGTAGCGTCCGGCGACTTTTTCAATCGCGTCGCTGATCTCTCCCAGAGTGGCGCGGGCTTGGGCGGCTTCGATGGCGAGGGCGAGGAGGTTGCCGTTCTTTTTGTCCGAGGCGGCGGCGGTGATGGCCTCGAGCGAGCGGCGGACGGCAGGTTCGTCGCGTTCGGCGCGGAGGGTTTTGAGGCGTTCGATTTGGGAGAGGCGGACGGCGGAGTTGTCGACGGTGAGAATGTCGAGCGGGTCTTCTTTTTCGAGGCGGTATTTATTGACGCCGACGATGGTTTCGGTGCCCGAGTCGATTTTCGCCTGACGGCGGGCGGCGGCTTCCTCGATGCGCATCTTTGGCAAACCGGTCTCGATAGCCTTCGACATGCCGCCGAGGGCTTCGACTTCTTCGATGTGCGCCCAGCCGCGTTCGAGGAGTTCGTGGGTGAGGGATTCGACGTAGTAGCTGCCTCCCCAGGGATCGACGACCGAGCAGATGCCGGTTTCATTTTGGAGGAAAAGCTGGGTATTCCGGGCAATGCGCGCGGAGAAGTCGGTCGGGAGGGCGATCGCCTCGTCGAGTGCGTTGGTGTGAAGGCTCTGGGTGTGGCCCATCGCAGCGGCCATGGCCTCGATGCAGGTGCGGGCGATATTGTTGAAGGGGTCCTGCTCGGTGAGCGACCATCCGCTCGTTTGGGAGTGGGTGCGGAGCGCCATGGACTTCGGGTTTTTCGGGTTGAAGCCTTTGACGATCTTCGCCCAGAGGACGCGGGCCGCCCGCATCTTCGCGACTTCCATGAAGAGGTTTTTGCCCTGGGCCCAGAAAAACGAGAGGCGCGGGGCGAAGGCATCGATATCCAGTCCGGCCGCGATGCCGGTGCGGAGGTATTCGAGTCCGTCAGCGAGCGTGTAAGCCATTTCAAGGTCGGCAGTGGCACCGGCTTCCTGCATGTGGTAGCCGGAGATCGAGATCGAGTTCCACTTCGGCATTTTCTGCGACGTGAACTCGAAGATGTCGGCGATGATCCGCATCGAGGGTTCCGGCGGATAGATGTAGGTATTGCGCACCATGAACTCCTTGAGAATGTCGTTCTGGATCGTGCCCGCGAGCTTGTCGAGGGTGGTGCCTTGTTCGAGCGCTGTGACAATGTAGAAGGCGAGCACGGGAAGGACGGCGCCGTTCATGGTCATCGAAACACTGATCCGGTCGAGGGGGATGCCGTCGAAGAGGATCTTCATGTCGAGGATCGAATCAATGGCGACCCCGGCTTTTCCCACATCGCCGACGACGCGCGGGTGGTCGGAGTCGTAGCCGCGGTGGGTGGCGAGGTCGAAGGCGACGGAGAGTCCCTGCTGGCCGGCCGCGATGTTGCGTTTGTAGAAGGCGTTGGATTCCTCTGCTGTGGAGAACCCGGCATACTGACGGATCGTCCATGGGCGTTGGACATACATTGTGGCGTAGGGACCGCGCAGAAACGGGGCGACGCCCGCGGTGAAGTCGAGGTGGCGGCACTTCGCGAGGTCTGCAGGGCCGTAGGCTGGCTGGACGGGGATGGTTTCGTTGGTGACCCAGGCAGAATCGGCTGGAGATTTTCCGGTGCGGGCCTGAAAAGCCTGTTGCCAATCGGCAGCGGCAGCGGCAGCGGGCGCGGCGGGGTCGAGGGAGATTTGGGTGAAGTCGGGATTGTTCATGAGAGACCGAGTTCGGTGTTGAGATTTTTCAGGAAGGCGAGGCAATCGACTTTGAGGTGGATGAAGTCGTCGATACCGGCGGCTTTGTGCGCCTCGATCTGGTCGGCGGGGAAGCCGGCGAGGAAAATCTTTGCGTCGGGAAGGGCCTGTTTGACGAGAGGAACGAAAGCCGGAACGATCTCCGGGTAGGAATCGTCGGTCGAGCAGACGACGACGATGGTCGGCGAGGCGTGAATGGCTTGGGCGAGTGCATCCTCCGGCGTTTTCGCACCGGTCGGGCCTTGGAGGACCTCGTAACCCCCGGCTTCAAAAAATCCGGAGGAGAAATCCGCTCGCGCTTTGGATTGTTTGGGCGGGCCAAATTTCGCGAGCCAGACGCGAGGGGGATTTTTGCGCGTGGCAGCGCGGAGGGCTTCGTAACCCGTCGCGGCGCGGACGACGCGAATCCGGGCAATCGGCGCCTCCGGCGTGCCCGTTCGGGGCAGGGCAGCAGTGATCTGTCCGAGGGTCGCGCCGCTGGCAAAGGCTTCCGTGAGCGATTCGACGGTTGGTTCGACGGATGGACTGAGTGGCTTGCGGACGGCCGAGACCGCGTGGACGCGCTCGGCGTGAAGGCTGGTGCTGTCGAAGGGGCCGACGGGAAGCGGGACTTCCGAGGCATTCGGGAAGAGGTTGACGCCGAGGATGGATTCGCGGCGACTCGAGACGGCCGCAAAGTGACTTGCCGCGGATTTTTCAATGGCGGCTTGAGGGAATCCCTCGCGAAGTGCCGCAGCCATGCCACCGAGTTTTTCGATCTCTTGAAAGAGCGACCAGGCTTTTTGCGCAAGCTCGACGGTGAGGGATTCGACGAACCAAGAACCACCGGCGGCGTCGGCGACTTCCGAGAATCCGCACTCCTCGGCAAGAATCGTGTGGACGTTGCGGGCAATGCGTCGGGAGATCTCGTCCGGGGTGCGAAGGCACTCGTCGAACGCGGCAACGTGCAGGCTGTCGGCACCACCGATCACGCCAGCAAATGCTTCGGCTGTCGCACGGAGGATATTCGTGTGCGGATCGAGCGTGGATTTATTGAAGATGCTGGAACGTGCGTGAATGAACAGCGCGGTCGGAGCAGCACCGAAGGACTCCGTGATTTTTGACCACAGCAGGCGGGCGGCACGGAGCTTGGCGATTTGGACGAAGAGATTTGAACCGAGCGAAAGGGCCATGACGAAGCGTGGCGCCGCGGTGTTGGCATCCAGGCCGGCCTCGCCCATGGCGCGGAGGTATTCGGAACCTGTAGCGATGCCGAATGCGAGTTCCTGCACGGCGTTGCCTCCCGCGTCGGCCCAGAGCCCGGCTTGGATGCCCACCGTGCGAATATCTTTCTCCGCCCCCCAACGGGTGAGCGCGGCCATCTCGGAGTAGGCATCGGCGAGCGAAAGCGGAAGGGAGCCGTCGCGGGCCCATTCGGTGAGGGGGTCGGCGAGGATGGAACCGGAAATGGCGTCCAGCCCACTGGCGGATGCAAGGAGCGCTGCGAGTGGGAGTCCGGTCGCTCCGGCAAAGGCAAGGATGGGGGCCGCTTGGAGATCAATCCCTGCGAGAGCGGAGGCAGCATCCGCTCGCGTGGCGAGGGAGACTCCGCACTGAGCGACGTCTCCGACCGCTGCTTGGTCCGGGTCGAACCCGAGACGAGTCGCGGTGTCGGGAACGATGGCCGTCGCATTTTGACCACGCATGAGATCGGACTTGAGAGCGGCATTGAAGGCCTCGGGCGAGCCATAGGGTAGCTCCTGAGCGATCAGCCATGAGGTTCCTTTGAATCCCGAAACGTTGGCACCCCGCGTAAAGGGGGCCAGGCCCGGCCACGACTCGGACAGGTCGAGTTTCTCGAGGTCTTCGCGGCGGTAGATGGGTTGGAGGGTGATGCCCTCGGCGGTTTTAGTGAGCAGCTTTTTGTCGAAGGGCGCACCTTTCAGGGACTCCTCAGCGGCGGCGCGCCACTCTTCATAGGTGGCTGCAGGAAATTCTTCGAGGGAGAGTGGCATCGGGAGTGTGAATTTGGGAGTGAAGCCTAGTGAAGTTCT
>JBMOHW010000046.1:0-17489 GCA_049317665.1 Terrimicrobiaceae bacterium
GAAAACTTAACCATAAAAACCCTCCCGGTTTCGGCCGGGGGGGTTTTTTGTTGATCCAAATCTGGGGTCGGGCCCCTTTTGCTAAAGACTTGGACTTTCCCAATCCGTCAGGAAAATCACAAAGCTCCACTCCTTCTTCCTTATTTCTCCATCTCGAATGAATATCGAACTTCCAAAAGAACTTCTGGAATGTGGTGCCGAGACGGCGATCGTTCTTGGCTCCGGACTCGGGCCGTTTGCAGACTCCCTCGAGCACGAGATGGTCATGGAGTATTCGTCGATCCCTGGTCTGCCGACCTCTACGGTGCCGGGTCACGCGGGCCGATTTGTCGTCGCCCGTCTTGAGGGAAAGCCTCTGCTCATCGCTCAAGGTCGGGTCCATTTGTATGAGGGATGGGATGCCAGCGAGGTTGTGCGCTCGATCCAGGTGATGCACCGCATGGGCATTCGGAGGCTGATCCTCACCAACGCGGCGGGCACGGTGAATATCGCCTTTCCGCCCGGTTCCTGGATGATGCTCACAGACCATATCAATCTCACCGGGCATTCGCCACTGCGGGGAGGTGCCCATTTTGTCGATCTCTCGGAGGTTTATAGTCTCAGGCTGAGAGATTTGTTCCGCACAGCGGCCAGAGATAGACGGATGGACCTGCATGAGGGCGTCTATGCGGCGATGCCGGGTCCCCAATACGAAACTCCCGCCGAGATTCGCATGCTCCAGCGACTCGGGGCCGACGCCGTTGGGATGTCCACCGTTCCTGAGGCGGTCCAGGCCCGAGCTCTCGGCATCGAGGTCGCAGCCTTTTCCTGCCTGACAAATTGGGGTGCTGGGATTTCGCCTCATCCGCTGAGCCACGAGGAGGTTTCTGCTGTCGGGAGATCGGCAGCGGACGCGCTCGTCGGTCTGCTCACCGATGTGCTTCCGAGAATGTAGCGGATTTCCCTCCGCATTCCCGCTCGGATGTGATATCAGCGTCCGTTCTGCCTGAATGGAACCTCCAGAGACGCCCGATGAAGAATTGGTAGCCCGCACCCAGAGCGGCGATGCGCGGGCGTTTGACCAGCTCGTTGTCCGGTTCAGCCCCCGCCTTTACGGCTTGGTCTATAATATGACCTCGAACCACGAGGATACGAACGACCTTCTCCAAGAAATCTTTGCGAAGGCATTCCGCTCCATCAAGGGATTTCAGGGCAAATCAAGTTTCTACACGTGGATGCACTCGATTTCGGTCAACATGACGATCAACTTCCTCAAAAAGCGGAATCGCCGCGCCACGATGAGCCTCGACGATGTCGATAATGGAATCGTGAACGATCCGGATTTCATCGAGGCCACCAGTGACCACGACCCGAGGCATCACGCGAACCTGGCAGAACTTCAAAAAAAACTGAACGAAGCCATGATGAAGTTGTCTATCGAGCATAGGGCTGTTGTCACCATGTTCGATATTCAAGGAATGCCACACGCAGAAATCGCAAAAATCTTAAAAGTCTCGGAAGGCACTGTCCGGTCGCGGTTATTTTATGCACACCGACAGTTGCAAAACTTCCTCCAAGAGTTTATCACCACCTAGTCCCACGATGTCCACAAACGATTCCGTCTCGAAATTGCTGAAGTTGAAGCGCCATGAGCTACCGCCCGAGGGCTACTTCGAGGACTTCCTCCGGGAGTTTCAAGACCGTCAACGTTCCGAGATCCACCAGCGTTCGCTCTGGGAGATCCTGTGCGACCGAATGGCTTCGTTGATTCCGACTTTCGAGGTGCCTCGGATGGCTTATGCCGCAATTGCTGCCATGGCTGTCGTAGCCACCACAGTCATTGTAACCCAGCCTGCGGCGGTGGCACCCGGAACGCTTGCCAAAAACGAAACCCTCAGTCTCTCTTCGCCGCAGTCTGTCAGCATCGGCGATTCCCGCGCCGTGGCACTGACCTCCACCGGATCTCCCTCTGTGCACTACGTGCTTCCGACCCGTCCGGTGAGTTATGCCTCCGCCCGCAGTTTCTAGAGAGTTGCCGGGTTTGATGAGACCCGTTCTTTTTGTCGCATGGCTACTCGCAGCCGTTCCGACGTGTCCGTCCCAAGCCGCCGAGGAGGCTCCTCCACCCGTTAACAGCGTGGCAGATAACATTTCCGCGGAAGTTCGGAAGGTGTTCGACGAACGCAAAGATGCGGTGGTCCGGGTCCGCGCTCGGGATGGCCTAGGAATTCGATTTGGCAGTGGATTCTTCGTTGATCCGGCCGGCACGATCTACACCCATGCGGGAATTGTGCTGAAGGCGGACGAGGTCACCGTGATCCATGACGGACGGGAACTGCCTGCCAAGGTCCTCGTGGCGGACGTTCGGAGCGGAATTGCGATTTTGAAGGTGGAAGCCAATAGTCCCTTCATCCCGATGGGGGACTCGGGCTCGTTGACCGTTGCCTCGCCGGTCGTAACCCTTGGGTTTCCCGAAGCCATGGAGATCTGCCCGAGCTTCGGAATCGTCGCCGGTTTCGACCGGCAGTATCTTGGGCAATATTTTTCAACCACTCATATCCGGGCGAATTTGCCCGTCCAGCGAGGT
Organism: Terrimicrobiaceae bacterium; assembly: GCA_049317665.1. Classification (GTDB taxonomy): domain Bacteria; phylum Verrucomicrobiota; class Verrucomicrobiia; order Chthoniobacterales; family Terrimicrobiaceae; genus JBBRHN01. Next base: position 2,567 of record JBMOHW010000046.1, read on the forward strand.
CAGGGTGGGGCACCTGTATTGAATATGCGCGGCGAAGCCGTGGGCGTTTTGGTCGGACGAATTGAGGGCGGATCGGCATGTCACGTCCTGCCAATCCGTGCGGCGGAGAAAGTTCGTCTGGATCTCGTGCGGTTCGGCGAACTCCGACCCGGCTGGATGGGGGTCGAAGTCGAGGATGCCGCGTCGGCGTCGGGCGGGTCAACGGCCCGGGTTGAGGTGATCGACTCCTCGACACCGGCCGCTCAGTCCGGTCTGCAAGCGGGCGATATTCTTTTGCGCATTGGATCCACGCCGATCGCGGCGAGCGAGGACGTTCTCGATGCCTCGTATTTTCTCACGGCAGGTGACTCGGCCGAGATCGAGTTTCTCCGCGGAGACGAACATCTCACGGTGACCGTGAAACCGACCATCCACCCGCTGGCTCCAAATCGCGAGATGCAGGCTATCGCTCCGGAGGTGGTCGAAAAAATCCGTCTTGAGTAAACTTCTGATCTTCGGCTGATTTCTGGACGTGAAAAGAGAGCCGACAAGCAAGACTCTGAAGCCGGGCCAGCTCGGCGCATGGGTTGCAACCTTCCTTCTGATCGTGCTGGGAGGGATGACGCAAAAGTCTCTGGCTTGGGAATTGCGATCCATCGCAGGGCGGGAATACGTTTTGCTCAGCGAGGCGGCCACTTTTTACGATCTCGGATCGCAGACGTCGCCAGATGCAAATACTCGAAAGTTCATCGGTCAGGGGCGCGAACTTGTTGTAACGAAGAACAGCCGGGTCGTGACCATTAACGGAGTCAGCCACTGGCTGGCCTTCCCAATTGTTGAGGAAGGCGGCGCTTTTCTCCTGTCCCGTCTCGATTTGGGAAAAACGATTGAACCAGCCTTCCGACCTCAGTTGCTGCCGGACATCAAGCCGGTTCGCACGGTGGTCATCGACCCAGGCCACGGGGGAAAAGATAACGGGGCGCAGAGTCCATACGAATCGGAAAAAAACTTTGCGCTGGATGTCGCCCGACGCGTGAGGGACGAGTTGAAAAAATCCGGCCTCAGAGTTCTCCTCACGCGGAATTCTGATACGTTTGTCGAGCTTCAGGATCGGGCCGCCGTGGCCAACCGCATCCCGGACTCCATCTTTGTCAGCATTCACTTCAACGCGGCGGATTGGAATCGCTCGGCGACGGGCTTCGAAATATTTTGTGTTACGCCTCGCGGAGCACCATCGACAGCGTATGAGGAGCTTCGTGTTCGGGACATGATCGCCGAGAACGGCAACGAGCATGACCTGCATAGCTTCGCTCTTGCGAATGCGATCTTCCACTCGATGCATGGCCGTCTGACGATGTTTGATCGGGGGGTCAAGCGCTCGCGGTTCGCCGTCCTCCGTCTCACCACCGTGCCGTCCGTGTTGATCGAGGGAGGATTTCTCACTAATCCCGACGATGCCCGCAAAGTGGCCTCCAAACAATGGCGGCAGGACTACGCTTCATCCATCGCCCGCGGAATCCTCGAATACACAAAGCTCGCGTCAAATGGACTCCCTCCGCGTCAAATGGCGGACTACCGAAAAGGGGCGGATCCCACCGCCTCCCTTGTTATCGCTCCCTCTCCCACGCCGGCTCCGGAGGTCATGCTCCGTGAACTGCCCGCGACTTCAACTAACTAAGTGTCACCTTTTGCCAGATCCATGGCGCGAACATGAAGAGCGCTGAGCAAATGGCAGCCAAGGCCCTCTACAAAAGCCTTCGTGGCCTTTCGTGGTCGGAGATTTGGAACGTTGAGGTCCCGAGATTCAATCGATCGAATCCGGAGGAGCGGTTCGCCCGTGTCGCTGTTATTCGCGCCGTCGGTGTCGTTTTCTCCGAGTCGGCACCGCCGTCAGACTCGGATGTCGTGCGGGCATGGCTCCGAGCGCTTCTCAAGGATCCCAATGAAAAAATTCGACGCTATGCGATGGCGGCACTGCCGAAAGTCGGAGCGGGTTTCGAGGAAGAGGCTGAGATGCTGGGCCTCCTCCAGAGCACACAAATCGAACGGGAGAAAAAGTTTCTCGCCGATTCACTCGACAAAATTGGGGCCGACCAAACGCTGGCTGTCGTCCAAGGACGACTCCCGCAGACCGAGCAGAAAGCGCGGGCGGCCGTGGCCCGCCGCGACAACCCGGGCCAACCCATCTGGGATGAGGCCCTCGAGAAATGGGAGGGTCTCCGAATCCATCTGCGCGGGCGGAGAGGGTTGGAACAATTTGTTCGTGAGGAGGTCGAAGCCGGCGATGTTTTCCGCGTTCTCACGGTTTCGGATGGCGTGGTCGAGATCACTCCGCGGCGAGCGTTTTCGTTGGGGGATATATTTTCTCTCCGATGCTTCGGCACGCTCGGGATCGTGCTCGGTGATGGGGCGGAGGACGAGCTGCCCGCGATCATCACCTCGGATCTCTCGCGAGAAATCCTGAGGACATTCACCGCCGGTCCGGTCCGCTACCGATTGGATTTTGTTGGCAAGGGACATCAGCGCGGTGCTGTTCGAACGCTGGCAAATCGTATTTTTTCTGAATGCCCATCCCTTCTCAATGACCCTCGTGCCGCCCTTTGGTCGGTCGATATTCGCGCGATCCCGGGCGGCCAACTCGTCGAGGTCCGTCCCCGAGTGACGCCTGATCCCCGCTTCGCCTATCGCCGTCAGTTCCTTCCGGCCGCCTCCCACCCCCCACTTGCTGCGTCGATGGCTCGCCTGGCAGGCAGCCTCACTAACGCGGTGGTCTGGGATCCCTTCTGCGGCTCTGGTGTCGAGCTGATTGAATGTTCGCTCCGAGGCGGCGTGCGGACGATCGTCGGGACGGATCTTAGCGCCGATGCGTTGGTCGGGGCGCAGGAGAATTTTTCCACTTCCGATGCCCGGGACGTGGACGCAAGATTTCTTTGCTGCGACTTTCGGGATTTCGGAAAAGTTGCGGGCCTCGCACCGGCGAGCGTTGATCTCGTGATCACCAATCCGCCTCTGGGAATGCGCGTGCCGGTTCCGAACCTCCGGGGGTTGATCGCCGACCTCTTCGCGGTTGCTGCAGAGGTTCTTCGTCCGGGCGGGCGGCTTGTCTTTACCAATCCCCTGCGAGTTGACGAATCGCCACAACCGGGACTCGTCCGGGAGTCCAGTCGCCTCGTTGATATGTCCGGTTTCTCCTGCCGCCTCGAAAGGTATGTGAAGGTGGGGGGAGGGGACTTATCGCGACGAGGGGATCCGAATGGCTCTCAGCCGAAGCGCATTCGTTATAACGGAAACACTGCTCAGCGCCATCGCGGCGCTCGCAATGACGGGGCTTAGCAAAAGGCCGCAGAACGGGTAGAGGATCCCGGCGGCGATGGGGATGCCCAGCGTGTTGTAGAGAAAGGCAAACAAAAGGTTCTGCCGGATATTCTGCATTGTGGCGCGGCTCAGCGAGATCGCCTGGACGATTCCACGCAAGTCGCCCTTCACGAGAGTCACGCCGGCGCTCTGCATAGCAACCTCTGTTCCGTTCCCCATCGCGATCCCAACATTTGCTTCGGCGAGTGCCGGAGCATCGTTGATTCCGTCTCCTGCCATCGCAACAAGCGCACCGTCGGCTTTTCGCTCAGCGACATACCGTTGTTTATCCAACGGGCTGATCCCCCCGACTGTGTCCACGATGCCCAGTTTCTCCCCAATATGTTTTGCCGTCTGCGGATTGTCGCCTGTTAGCATGAGAATCTTGATGCCGAGGGCATGAATGGCGGAGATGGCCTCTGGCGCGGAGGGTTTGATTGGATCCGAAATCGACACGAGCCCGGCGGCATGCCCGGCGATGCCGATCCATATGACCGTTTGCCCGCTCGATTGGATGCTTTCAGCGGTTTGGACGAGTTCCGGATCTCGTGAAAATCCTTGTTTTTCCAAAAACATCGCCTTTCCCACCGCAGTATTCCTGCCGTTCACTCGACCAATGACGCCCGCGCCAGGGACCGCTTCAAAAGCCTCGACGAGCGGGAGAGTAAAGCCTCGCTCGCGGGCGGCTCGCACAATGGCACCAGCCAGAGGGTGTTCGCTCTGAGCCTCCAAAGCCGCCGCTGTGCACAGAATATCTGCCTCGGAAAATGGATCCACAGTGATGACTTCAGAAATACTGGGCCGTCCCTCCGTCAAAGTTCCCGTTTTATCAACAATGAGAAGATCGACTTTGCCGAGGGTTTCCAGAGCTTCGGCATCTTTGATCAGAACGCCCATCGTCGCCCCGCGTCCGATCCCGACCATGATCGACATCGGAGTGGCCAATCCGAGCGCGCAGGGACAAGCGATGATTAAGACGGCGACGGAGTTCATCAACGCATAGAGAATCGCCGGCTGCGGCCCGAAATTCGCCCAGATGATAAATGTCACCGCGGCAATTAGCAGGACTGCCGGCACGAACCAGCCCGCGACCACGTCGGCCAACTTCTGGATGGGAGCCCGGCTCCGCTGGGCTTGAGCGACCATTTCAATGATTTGCGCGAGCATTGTCTCGGCACCGACTCGCTCGGCCTTCATGACAAAACTTCCCGTCCCGTTCAGAGTTCCACCGACGACCTTGGCATCGGGTCCTTTTTCCACCGGCACCGACTCGCCAGTGAGCATGGACTCAACCACCGCACTTCGGCCCTCGACAATAACCCCGTCGACCGGAACTCGCTCCCCCGGCTTCACTCGGAGAAGGTCTCCACCCATCACGTCGTCCAGGGAAACGTCCTGCTCGACTCCGTTGCGGAGGATATGAGTCATCGCGGGAGTAAGCCCCATGAGATTCCGAATGGCGTCCCCGGTTCCCGCGCGGGCGCGCAACTCGAGCACTTGGCCGAGCAACACCAGGGTGATGATCGACGCCGCAGCCTCAAAGTAAATGGGGATCATCGCCCCATGCCGGACGGAGTCTGGGAGAAGACTTGGCGCAACGAGGACCAAAAGGCTGAACCCGTAGGCAGCACCAGTGCCCACCGCAATCAAAGTGAACATGTTCAGGTGCCTCGACAGCACCGAACGCACACCACGATCGAAGAACGGCCATCCGGCCCACATCACGACCGGCGTGGAGAAAAGGAACTGCAGCCAACCTGATGCCTCCGGAGAAATTCCCTTCAAGGAAGTGACATGGCCACCCATCGCCAGGAGGACCACAGGGATTGTGAATCCGAGGGCCAGCCAGAAACGTCGGGTCATTTCTCTCAGTTCGCCATTGTCACCCGTTGTCGGCTTCGCACGGCGAGAACGCTCCAGCGCCATCCCGCAGCGGGGACAGTTGCCGGGTTGATCCGACTCGACCCCCGGGCACATCGGGCAAAACCACTCCTTGGTCGGTGCCGGCCGATTAGCGGCGGGCTCCGCCTCGTGAGCGCAGCAATTGTGGTGTGAGTCCATTGCCAACGATAACACCTTCCGGTTGGAATCCGCCATAAAACCACAATCCCCCAACTCGCACCGGTCCGCAGCGACTTCGTTCCAGCACCGTCGACCTTGACACGGTCCAATCGCTGAATTAAGGGAAGTTCAATAGATGTGTGATTCTCGCAAACTCCGAGTCTTCTGGGCCCTGACGCTCGCGCTCCTGACTTTATCACAAGTCTTGCACGCCGCCGAGCACTTGGAGGTATTTTCCCGTATGGCGGATTGTCAGCAAAATCACGACCATCACTCCCAGAATGATCCGGTCTCGCCGTCGAACAATTGCGGAGCTTCGTGTCTGGGCTGCGATCACTCGCACAGCGTGGCGATCTTGGATTGCCACACGCTCCCCCTCGTCCAAACTGTCGTGTCAAACGCTGCGCTCTCTCCCTTCTTCGAACCGGACGCTCCGGCTCGTAAGATCGACTATCCGCCTCAGTTGTCCTGAGTTCCCGGGCGCATCGCGCTCTTGAATTGTCTCACGAGGAATTTTTTCCGTGAGTTTCCCGGGCTGCTTAGCCCGTTCCACGCAGATTCGTTAGCTTCACTGGTGACTGATCACCTTCGTTCAACAGAATACTTTATGCATCGATACCTACTGGCGATGACCCTTGTGTGCCCCCTTGGGGCCCTCCTCGGTGCCGTTCACCCTCTGGACGCGGAAGGCGCAGCGAGTTTGGCAAAAAGCAAAAATCCGGAACTGGTCGCTGCGAGGTCCCTCGTCGCCGAAGCACAGGCCCGAGCGTATTCCTCTGGACGTCTATCGAACCCCGAGGTCGAAGTGGAAGTCGCTGGCGGACAGGACTTCGAGGGCCGGGTATCAGTGGGGCTCACCCAACGATTTCCGTTGACTGCACGACTTCGTTTCGAGCGCGAGCTTTCCGGTTTGGAAGTCGAGGCGGCGAAACTCGAGGTGAGAAATCGCGAGCGGCAAATTGCCGTGGCGGCTCGCACGGCATTCTACGAACTCGCCGCCGCACGCGAATCCCTGGGGCTTGCGCGTAGCCAGACGGAACTCGCGGATTCCTTCGCCAAGTCGCTCGCCGCGGGGGTTACGGAAGGTTTTGGATCAAACGCCGATGCTCAGCAAGCGGCCCTTGCAACAGATGTTCTTCGTATGACTGAGGATTCCCTGCGCGTCGCGGAGCTTCAGGCTGCCGCCAACCTGAGCGGAATCCTAGGCCTTCCTCTTGACGACGCATTGACCCTCAGGGATTCGCTGGAACTTCCGCGAACCGCGCCCCCGGTGCGCCCGATGGGAGTGCGTCCAGACCTGGAACTCGCGGAACTCGCCGTGCGCGCCGGCACGGCCGACGTCTCGCTCGCCAAGGCCGCGCGTTGGGACGACTTCGGGGTCGGCATTTTTGTCGCGGGCGAGCGATTTCGCGACGAACCCGACGGGATCGAACCCGAGGCACTGGTTGGAGTCCGATTCAGCACCGCCTTGCCATTCTGGCAAAATGGCTCTGGCAAAGTCCGGGAGAAGAAGGCTTCTCAGGAGCGGAAAACCCAGCAGCTCGAAGCCCTTCGATTGACCGTGCGAAACGAAATCCGCGCCGCCCATCGGGTCATGACCGCAAACTTCCGCGCCGCCGCATTCGCCCGCGATAAAATTGTTCCCGCTTCCCGCCAGCAAGCTTCGGATGTCGAAGCTGCGTATCGTCGGGGGGAGGTCGATATTCAGAATGTTTTTCGCGCCCGAGATCGGCTCGGCGAACTCGAGTTCTCAGCCTTGGAGGCGAAAAAAACCTTTCTCATATCCTATGCCGAATGGCTTGGTGCCCTCGGCGATCCCGTTGCCCGACCATGAAATCACCATTTCTCCATCTTCTCTTCTTTGTCTCGGCTCTGACGGCCATCGCATCCGAGCGAGCGGCAAACACGGTGATTCTTAACGAAACGGGCGTGAAAAATCTGCGCGTCGAGACGGTGCTCGTCGAAGAAACGACATTTGAGGAAAGTCTTTTTGCTCTCGGACGAATTGAGGTTTATCCCGGCCATCGCGCGGCGATCAGCAGTCGGATTTCCGGTCGCGCCCTGGAGGTCCTCGTGAAGCATGATCACCCGATCAAAAAGGGCGACCTGGCCGTTGTTGTCGAAAGCCGCCAACCGGGTAACCCACCGCCGACGATCCAGATCACCGCACCAATATCGGGTCTTGTTAGCGCAACCCACATTGTTCCCGGCGAACCGGTCGATCCGGAGCGAGTCCTCGTAGAGATTCTCGATCTCACGGAAGTCTATGCCATTGCCCGTGTGCCTGAGCACCTCGCCGGACAGCTCCGGCGCGGGCAGCGCGCCCGTATCACCGTTCCCGCTGTTCCAGACCAAACGTTCGACGCCGACCTTGAGCACGTGGGGGCGCTGGCAGATTCCGGAAGCGGCACGATTGAGGCCGCTTTTCATGTGCTCAATCCCGAACTCGTTCTCCGTCCAGGAATGCGCGCCGAGTTCTCCATCGTTGTGGACAAAAAAGAAGGCGTATTCTCAATTCCTCGCTCCGCCTTGCAGGGCGACATCGCGAACCGATTCGTTTACGTCAAGGATTTCGACCTGCCGAATGCCTTTGTGAAGACGCCGGTTGTTGTCGGACGCATGAATGATCGCAACGCCGAGATCGTCAGTGGTCTTTTCCCCGGTGATGAAGTCGTGACGCGGGGCGCCTACTCGCTGGCCTTCGCGGGTAGTGGCAGCATATCGCTCAAAGAGGCCCTCGATGCCGCCCATGGCCACGAACATGCGGAGGATGGCTCGGAACTCCCTGCGGGGAAACCCTCCGCCACGCCGGATTCCGCGGGATCTGCCAAGGGAAGCCCGTTTTGGATGATCGTCAGTGGTGTGCTCGCGATTCTCCTGGTCATCGTCATTTTCCGCCAACGCGGTTCTTCGCGACATGCTCAATAAACTCATCGTTTGGTCGCTGGCGCATCGCCGCATCGTGCTCACCGCCTCGCTGGTTGTGATGGCTTCGGGCGTATTCACGATGCTCAGCCTTCCCGTCGAGGTTTTGCCCGACCTCACAAAGCCGACCGTCATCATCCTGACGGAGGCCCCCGGCCTCGCGCCGGAAGAAGTCGAGACCCGCGTCACCCAACCTCTGGAGACAGCCCTTCTCGGCGTCGCCGGGCTGACACGGCTGCGGTCAAACTCCGACGTCTCCCTCTCACTCGTCTATGCCGAGTTTGATTGGAATTCCGACATTCAGCGGAACCGCCTCCTCGTGCAGGAACGCCTCCAGATCGCCCGGGAACAATTGCCGGAGGGCGTGCAGCCATTCATGACACCCGTCGCCTCGCTGATGGGTGAGATCCTGCTCGTCGGAGTGCGCTCCACGATTCGCGAGGGCGAGCCAGGTTATCTTGCGCCGAGTGAAGTGCGCTCGCTCGCCGATTGGGTGATCAAGCGCCGCCTGCAGAGTATTCCCGGGATCGCGGAGGTTCTCAACATGGGCGGCGGTATCCGGCAAATCGAGGTGCAGCCGGATCCCTATCGGATGCAGGCCTATGGCGTGAGTCTGAAAGAGCTCGAGGAAGCCGTGGCCCAAGCTGCGAATACGACGACCGGAGGATTTCTCAATGCCGGCTCAACCGAAGTCATGGTTCGTCAGTTGGCGATGACGACCGACCTCGATGCCCTGGCAAGCACAGCGGTCAAGCGCGCTGGAGACCGCCCGGTTCGCATCTCGGACGTCGCCAACGTCGCTTGGGGAATCGAGCCGATGCGGGGTGACGCTACCGTGAGCCAGACCCCGGAGAAGTCTCCAACATACGGAGTCATCATGTCCGTCACCAAGGCCCCGGGATTCGATACCCGGAAGCTCACCGAGCAAGTCGCGCTGGCGCTCGCGGAGTTGCAGTCCAGTCTGCCCAAGGGCGTCGAGACCACACTTCTCTTTCAACAAAAGGACTTCATCGACAATGCGATTGGCAATCTTCAAAAGGCCATTGTGGAGGCGGCCGTGATGGTCACGATTGTCTTGTTCCTCTTCCTGCTCAATTTTCGAACCACATTCATCACGCTCATGGCCATCCCGATGAGCTTTGCGATCACAATGCTCGCTTTCCGCTGGCTCGGAATCTCGGTGAATTCCATGACCCTCGGTGGCCTGGCCGTCGCAATCGGCATGGTGGTTGATGACGCCATCGTGGACGTCGAAAATGTCTTCCGGCGGCTGCGGGATAATGCGGCACGCTCTGAACCAGAGCCGAGGTTGGCGGTCATCGCTCGCGCGTCCCGCGAGGTCCGGAGCTCCATTTTTTACGCGACGGTCCTCATCGTCCTGGTCTTTGTCCCATTGTTGGGACTCACCGGTGTGGAGGGGAAACTCTTCACGCCCATCGCCGTCGCGACCATCGTGAGCATGATCGCGTCGTTCGTTGTTTCGCTGACCCTCATTCCAGTGCTTTGTTCGTTTCTTCTCGATCCGAGCCGCGGACGCGAACACCCGGATGGTTGGCTCGTGCAGCGTTTGAAGCACTCGCTTCGAGAAACGGCGTTGCGGATCGGACTGGATCATCCGGTGCCGGTCTTGGTTGTGCTGGCCGTTGGCGTTCTCGCGGCCTTCTCTCTCTACCCACAGATGGGCAAAGATTTTCTTCCATCGTTCAAGGAAGAAACCGCTCTCATCGCCGCGACGTCGGCTCCGGGAACTTCGCTCGAAGAGATGAATCGCATCTCTGACGCGCTCGAGGAGCAGATCCTATCGGTCCCCGAAGTGCGGAAGGTCGGGCGTAGGTTGGGACGCGCCGAGCGCGGCGACCACGTTGTGCCAGTCTCAACCGCCGAGTTTGATGTGGATTTTCGCGAATCCAAACAGGGAAAAGGTGCTCGCTCGCGAAAGGAAATCCTTGAGGACATCCGGTCTCGCGTTAAATCCGTCCCGGGCGTCTTCGCTGTGGTCGGCGGGCCGTTGGCCGACCGAATTGGTCACATGTTGAGCGGGGTCTCGGCATCGGTAGCCATCAAGGTCTTCGGTCCCGATCTCGACGAAATTCGCCGAATCGGAACCCAGATCCAAGGGCTCGCAAAAAGTATCCCGGGATTTGAAGAGGCCAAGCTCGATCAGCAGTCCTCGATCCCACAACTCCGCATCGAGGCCAATCGCGACCGCAGTGCCGCGTATGGCATCACTCCGGGCGAACTCAACACACGCCTTAGCACCCTCATCGGCGGAAAGCAGGTCGCGGAGCTCCGCGATGGGCCACGCTCGATCAACCTGGTTATGCGTCTTCCGCTGTCTTGGCGGGATTCCCCCGAGCGCCTGGCACAACTCCCTGTTCATATCGACGCCAACAAATACGTTCCGCTTTTCGCGTTGGCGGATGTTCGCGAGGCCAAGGGCCCGAACGTTATCTTCCGAGAAAATGGCCAGCGTCGATTCACGATTTCCATCAAGCCCGATGTTCGAGATGTTGGCGCTCTCGTCACGCAGCTTCAAAGCGAAGTGCGCCAGAAGATCAAGCTGCCCGAGGGTTACTTCGTGACCTACGAAGGAGAATTTCAGGCGCAGCGCGACGCCACCCGGCGAATCCTCTTGATGAGCGCAGGCGTGTTTCTGCTGATCCTTATTCTCCTTTCCCAATACTTTCAGAGCATCTCTCTGGCCCTTCAGGTTCTGCTCAACATTCCGCTGGCATTGGTTGGCGGGCTTGTCCTCACCTGGCTACTTATTGATAACATTAGTATCGCCACTCTGGTCGGATTCATTGCGGTCGGTGGCATCGCCGCTCGGAACGGAATCATGATGATCTCGCATTACCTTCATCTCATGCGTCACGAGGGTGAGGGCTTTACCCGGAAAATGGTCGAGCGCGGCACCCAGGAACGCATGGTGCCGGTTCTCATGACCGCCCTTGCCGCTGGCATCGCCCTGATCCCCTTCGTTCTCGCCGCCGACGAACCTGGCAAGGAAATCCTCCATCCCGTGGCAGTTGTCATTGTTGGCGGACTCGTCTCATCGACAGCTCTCGATTTTATTGTCACCCCGCTCGTCTTCTTCCGGTTCGCAAAGAACGCTGCGCTGCAAGCTCTCGCTCGCAATGCCGCGGCCGCCCAATGATTCACCCAGCACAGCCAACAAAACCAAAAACATGAAACACATCCCCATCCTCACGGCCATCGTCTTCACCACGATCACGCTCCAAGCCCACGAAAACATCCAGTCCGGCCCGAACGGGGGAAGACTGCTCACCACGACCCAACCTCACGCGGAGTTTCTGGTAACGCCCGACCGCAAAGTCCAAATCACCTTCGTCGGCGAAGACGGAAAACCGATTCCCGCAGCCGCTGAAGTCGTCACCATCACCACGGGAGATCGCTCGGCACCGGTCAAGCTGACGTTCTCGAAGGCCAACGGACCTCTCCTCTCGAATGAAACCCTGCCTGAAGGAAACAACTTTCCCGTCGTCGTGCAGATCAAGCCCACTCCGGAGGCGAAGGCCGCTCTTGCAAAGTTCACTCTCAACGTCACCCCGTGCCCTGGCTGCCAAAAGCCGGAGTATGCCTGCACGTGCTCGCATTGAAGCACAGCTAGGACGATAGGATCGGTGAATCCTGCCGGTTAGGCGCCGTGGGCGAACGATTGAAGTTCTTCGAGGGAGACGAATTCCAATGTCGACGTGTGAGTCGATTCGAGCACCACAGGCGGGGCCATACCGGCCTCGAGCGCTTCCTTCCAGCGTCCCGCGCAGAGGCACCAGCGATCGCCGGGATGCAGGCCGGGAAATTCATACTCGGGATGCGGGGTGATGAGGTCGTTACCACGCTCGGCAGAGAACTGAAGAAATTCCTCTGTGACTACGACACAAACGGTGTGGACTCCATGGTCGCCCGCACCGGTATGGCAATAACCATCCCGGTAAAATCCCGTCCGAGGTTCAAAGCAGCAGGCCTGAAGATCGCCGCCCAATACATTTTTTGCCATGTCCAAGAATGGCACATCGACGCCGGACGTGCCACGACTTTTGCCGGGCGTCCCGGGTGAAAGCAAAAGTGTTCCCATTCCTCGCGGGAATCCGCTAGATTTTTCGAAATGACGTCACCCACGCGCTCGCCGATTGCGGCTTATGTTGTGCCCTTCGTTTTGTTCATGGGCGGATTGGCCCTTGTTTCTGCTGTCCGCTCTCTGGGTGGAGACTCGGAAAATATCTTCCTTAAGAAGCCTGAGTATTGGGTTTATCCACTTCAGACGCTCGTGTGTGCCGCCGCGTTGGTTTTTTTCTGGCGCCAATACGACTTTGGCGCACGAGGCGGTGTGCTGTTCGGAATCGGGGCCGGAGTTTTGGCCCTCGTGCTGTGGCTCTCGCCCCAGGTTGTCTTCGGATTTCCGCCACGGACCGAGGGATTTGATCCGAGTTTTTTCGAGGGTGATCCGTTGCTCTACTGGCTGACCGTGATTGCCCGCTTTGCGCGGTTGGTCATCGTTGTTCCGCTGATTGAGGAGATTTTCTGGCGGGGCTTTTTGATGCGCTATCTGATCCGCGAAGATTTTGACAAAGTGGCTTTCGGGACGTTCCGTCCGCTCTCGTTTTTTGGTGTGGCCGGGCTTTTCATGTTTGTCCACGGGATGGCCGACTGGCCCGCGGCTTTTCTCACCGGCGTGATCTTCAACTTCGTTGCGGTGCGCACGAAGAGTCTCGCCGCCTGTGTCATCGCGCATGCCGTGACGAATCTCGCCCTAGGTCTTTACATTATGGCGACCCGTCAGTGGGGATTCTGGTGAACCAATGAAAATCGGATTTGTTCAGCTGAATGCAACCGTCGGAGATTTTGACGGGAATGCGAAGCGAATTGCTGCGGCGTGCACCGAGTTGGAGGCACGTGGTGCGGAAATCATCCTGACTCCCGAACTCGCCCTCTGCGGCTATCCGCCACAAGATCTGCTCTTCAAGTCCGACTTCGTGCCGTCCGGGCTCCGGGCTCTGAAGGAACTTCATGCCAAGGTCGGGAAGGCTGCCTGGATCGTTGGTTGCGTGGACAAGAACCTACAGGCGAACGGTCGCCCGTTTTTCAATTCCGCCGCAGTGCTCGAGGCGGGACGGCCGATTCGCATGGTGCACAAGTCGCTTCTGCCGACCTACGACGTTTTCGATGAGGCCCGGTATTTTGAGCCGGCGACGGAATCGGTTCCTTTGATGATCGGCGGTCGCCTGATCGGGGTGACGATCTGCGAGGACATTTGGATGGAGGAATACCTTCCGCGCGGCCTTTACGGTCGAGACCCGGTGCATGACTTGGTTGCCGCCGGTGCGGCGGCGATTGTCAACATCAGTGCGTCGCCATTTCAGATCGGAAAGCCTGTCCTCCGCCGGGAAATGATTCGCACACAGGCGGGAAAACATCGCGTCCCATTTTTCTACTGCAATGCGGTCGGGGGAAATGACCAGTTGGTCTTTGATGGGCACTCGCTCGCGGCCACAGCCGACGGAGTGGTCTGGCTCAGCGCGCCGGGGTTTCAAGAAGGGCTCTTTGTAGCGGACATCGGCGACATGAATCACGCGGCTGCCTTTGATCCAATTCCGCCGGAGGTTCCAAATTTCCAGAGTCCGGCTCTCGTGCTCGATCCGTGGCCCAAGGCGATCACGAACGACATGAGGGATCTGCGTGACGCGCTCGTGCTTGGGCTACGGGACTACATGAGAAAATGCGGGTTCCGCTCGGCGGTTCTTGGTCTCAGTGGTGGAATCGACAGTGCGGTGACGGCCTGTCTTGCGGTTTCGGCTCTTGGTTCTGAGAATGTGACCGGGGTTGCCATGCCTTCCCCATTTTCCTCCGACCATAGCATCGAGGATGCGCTAGAGTTGGCTAAGAACCTTGGGATCTCGTGTCTTCAGATTCCGATTGGACCGAGTTTTGATGCCTTCCGGGGGCAGATGAGCGGGGTCTTCGCGGGAAAGCCCGAGGATATCACCGAGGAGAACATGCAGGCCCGTTTGCGCGGCCTTACTCTGATGTCGCTTTCAAATAAATTCGGACACCTCCTTCTCACAACCGGCAACAAGAGTGAACTGGCTGTCGGCTACTGCACCCTCTACGGCGATATGTGCGGCGGCTTGGCGGTGATCTCCGATGTGCCGAAAACGATGGTCTACCAACTCGCGGAATTCCTCAACACCGGCGGGAAGCCGATCATTCCGCTCCGAACCATAGAAAAACCACCGAGCGCCGAGCTCCGTCCCAACCAGACGGATCAGGACACGCTCCCTTCCTACAATGTGCTCGATGAAATCCTGCGGCTTTACGTTGAGGAAAATTTCGGCACGGCGGCCATCATCGCCCGTGGCTTTGATCCGGAGACCGTTCGATGGGTCGTCCGTCGCGTCGATCTGAATGAATACAAACGCGAACAGGCCGCGCCAGGTCTCAAAGTCACAGCCCGTGCGTTTGGGATCGGACGCCGAATGCCGCTGGCGCAAAGGTTTACCTCTGCTGTCTAGTATTTCCGCTGCGCGGAAAATATGGGCAGGACAGGATTATCATCGGCTTTGCCGAGGCTCTGCGATAGTGG
>JBMOHW010000047.1:0-17215 GCA_049317665.1 Terrimicrobiaceae bacterium
AAAAACCAAAACATACCAAATGAGCGAAGCAATCGGACTACTCGAAACCCGCGGTTATGTCGGCCTGGTGGAAGCCAGTGACGCCATGGTCAAGGCCGCGAACGTGCAATTGATCAAATCCATCCCCATCGGTGGAGCCTTGATCACCACCATCGTCCAAGGCGATGTCGGCAGCGTGAAGGCCGCTGTCGAAGCGGGGCGCGAAGCCGCAACCCGCGTCGGCAATCTCGTGGCCTCCCACGTGATCGCCCGCCCGACTCCGGAACTCCTGAAGTTCTTCACAGCCTAAAACCAGAACCATTCAACTTTAAAAATATTATGGCAACTCAAGCACTCGGAATGATTGAAACCAAGGGCCTCGTGGCGCAGTTCGAAGCGACCGATGCGATGCTCAAAGCAGCGGATGTGGAGCTCATCGGCTGGGAAAAAGTCGGCTCCGCACACGTCGCCGTTTTCATCGGCGGTTCGGTAGCCGCCGTGAAAGCCGCCGTGGAAGCCGGCGCAACGGCCGCGAGCACGATCGGCGAAGTGGTCGCTGTGCACGTGATCCCGCGTCCGCACGACGACCTCGTCAAGCTCGGCAAATTCCTCGTCTCCAAAGCCGCTCCCGCCAAGTAATCCCATCGGCGGGCGGGATTCGTTCCGTCCGCCGGATCACTCATGCGCAGACCCATGTCCGCAAAAAACAAAATTCTCGTGACCAACATCGGGAGCACTTCGTTGAAGTTCCGGTTGTTCGAGATGCCATCCGAGCGCGTGCTCGCGAAGGGTGGCGTGGAGCGGATCGGTTCTGCGGAGTGTCCCTACTCGATATCGATCGGCGACGCCGGTGCGAAGAAAGGATCCAAGTCGTTTCCCGACCACGCCGCCGCCATTCGATTTATTGAAGCCGAACTCAGCGGATTCGAGGATCTGGCAGCCGTCGGCTTTAAGCCCGTCATGGCGAAAGGGGTGTCGGGCACGCAGGTCATGGATGAGACGGTGCTGCAAGCGATGGAGGAATTCAACACGCTCCTTCCCGCACACAATCCGCCATACATCGCCGGAGTTCGCCTCTTCAACGAACTTTATCCGGGCCTTCCGTGCATCGGGACGTTCGAGACGGCGTTCTACGACAATGTTCCCGTGGGCACGCTCCGCTATCCGATCCCATTGGAATGGGAGGAAAAGTATGGGATCCGTCGTTACGGATTTCATGGTGCCAGCCACCGGTTTGTCACCGATCGATGTGCCGAGCTTCGAGGTGAAAAGAATCTCCGGATGATTTCGTGCCACCTAGGCGGGAGTTCGTCGATTGCGGCCGTCCGCGACGGAGCGGCTATCAATTCCAGTTGGGGCATGACCGCTCAGAGCGGGCTTCCCCAAAATAACCGCGTCGGGGACTTCGACTGCTTCGCGCTCATCTATCTGGCCCGGGACCTTGGCCTTGGCCTCGACGTTGTCGAAAAAGCCTTGACCACCGGTGCCGGACTCAAAGGCATGTCCGGCCTGCCGACTGGAGACGTTCGTGATCTTCTCACGGCGGCAGCAGAGGGAAATGAAAATGCCCGAATCGCTCTCGATGTCTTCGTGGCGCAGATCCGAAAATTCATTGGCCAATTCCTTGTCGAAATGAACGGGGCGGATGTTCTGATCTTTACTGCCGGAATCGCCGAAAACAATAGCGACATCCGTGCCGCCGTCTGTGCGAACCTCGACTTCTGCGGCCTGGAGCTCGACCCCGAAAAAAACGCGGCGGCTGTGGCCGTCGAAGCCATCATTTCCACGCCGAACTCGAAAATCGAAGTTCGCGTGATCCCGACCAATGAGGAGATCATTATCGCCCGCAATGCGTGGAAAAAGCTCGGTCAGAATTGAAGTTAACCAGTTTAGAAAAACACTCACCCAAACAAAAAACCAACCAACACACTCATATGTCACAACAAGCACTCGGAATGATTGAAACCCGCGGACTCATCGCTCTCGTCGAGGCGACGGATGCAATGCTCAAGTCGGCCAATGTCGAACTCATCGGACCCATGACCCAGGTCGGAAACGCCATGGTCACGGCTTGCGTCTCTGGCGACGTCGCCGCTGTCAAGGCCGCCACGGAAGCCGGCAAGATCGCAGCCCAGTCGCTCGGCGAAGTCGTCAGCGTCAGCGTCATCGCGCGTCCACACGGCGACCTCGGTGCCGTCCTGCCCAAAGCGAAATAATTTACTGCCCGCGAATCACGCGAATGGACGCGAATCATTTGTTTGATTTCCATTCGCGCTCCTTTGCGTGATTCGCGGGCCAAAAATCCTTTACTCATGATCTTATGCCGCGTCGAAGGCAGCGTTGTTGCCACTAAGAAGAATCCGAAAATGACCGGACACAAGTTCCTTGTCGTTCGACCGCTGGTAATTGATTCACCTGGTGCGACGGAGCTGAAGCCGGGCTCCTCGACATTGGTTGCCGTCGATACCTTGGGTGCCGGAGAAGGCGACTACGTCCTGGTTGTTCAGGGAAGCTCGGCGCGCCTGGCGGCGGATGACAAAGATGCTCCCGTAGACGCCGTCGTCATCGGACTCGTCGATACCGTGGATCTCGGAAAAACAATCCTCTACAAAGCAAACTAAGGTATTCTATGGCAGCAATTGACGAAAAACTCGTGGCTAAAGTCGTTGGCGAAGTGCTCGCCCGACTGAAATCTCAACCAGCGCCCACGTCCTCCGGACCATCGGGCTTCGGTGTCTACGACGACATGAATGTGGCGGTCGAAGCGGCTCAGCGTTCGTTTGAGAAACTCCGCCACGGCGGCATGACCGCCCGAAAAAAAGCGATTGCCGTCATTCGCAAGCTCTGTGTGCAAAAAGCGAAGGAATGGGGCGAGATCGAATTTAATGAAACAAAGATCGGCCGACTCGATCACAAAATCGAAAAGCTCGGAATTTGCGGAGACCTCGTGCCGGGCGTCGAGATGCTCGACCGCATGGCATTCAGCGGCGACTCGGGCCTGACCGTGATCGATTATGCTCCGTGGGGCGTCATCGGAGCCATCACGCCCTCGACCCACAGTGTTCCGACTCTGACGGGCAATGCCATCAACATGATCGCCGCCGGGAATGCCGTTGTTTACAATACCCATCCGGCCGCCGCCAAGTGTGCCGCCATCGCGATCCGCGAGTATAATCAGGCGATTTTTTCTGAGACCGGGATCTCCGATCTCCTCACGACCGTTGTCAAACCGACGCTCGAGACGTTCGATGCGATGTGCAAACATCCGGATGTCAAACTCCTTTGTGTGACAGGCGGTCCGGCTGTTGTTGCTGCTGCGATGAAGACCGGGAAGCGCGCCGTTTGTGCGGGTCCGGGCAATCCTCCTGTCGTCGTGGACGAGACGGCTGACCTCGATCACGCCGCACGCTCGATCATTCAAGGCGCATCCTACGACAACAACCTGCTCTGCATTGGCGAGAAGGAAGTTTTTGTTGTCGCATCGGTCGCGGACAAGTTGATGGAAGCCCTCCGAAAAGCCGGGGCCGTCCAATTGGATGCCCGCCAAGTCGAGGCCCTCGCCGAGAAGGCGTTTGTCTTTCCGCAGGGAAAAGGCGCAGGTTGCCCGCATCCCGTCGTCAACCGGGATCTTGTCGGACGCGACGCCTCCGTCCTTGCCAAAGCCATCGGACTCGATGTCCCCCCAAGCACTCAACTCCTCTTTGGCGAAACCAAGGAAGACCATATCTTCGTCGATGAGGAGCAGATGATGCCGTTTATTCCGGTCGTCCGAGTTTCTAATGTCGATGCCGCCATCCAAGCCGCGATCAAGGCAGAGCATGGCTACAAGCACACCGGGATCATGCATTCGCAGAACATCCGGAATCTCACCAAGATGGCGCAGGAGATCGACACGACGCTTTTCATCAAGAACGGACCATGCATGACCGGACTTGGCCTCGGCGGCGAGGGATTCCTAAGCTTTAGCATCGCAACCCCAACCGGCGAAGGGGTCACCACACCAATGACATTCACCCGCTCACGCCGGTGCGTCATGGTCGAAAACCTGAATCTCTACTGATGAAAAGGACGAGGAATTTGGCCCGCGAATCGCGCGAATAACCGCAAATGGAAGAGAGCAAACCGGAGATCCTATTCAAAGCAGAGTCCTACGCCATTGTGGGGGCTTGTTTTGAGGTATACAATGAGCTCGGATGCGGATTTACGGAGCCCGTTTTTCAAGAGGCATTAGAGATCGAGTTGGCAGCTCGCAAAAGCCCTTTCAAATCTCAGCTTGATCTACCGCTTTTTTACAAAGAGACACCGCTGAAACACAGTTTTAGGGCGGATTTCCTCTGCCACGAGAATATCATCGTCGAGATCAAAGCCGTTTCGATCTTAACGGGCGAGCACCGCGCGCAAGTCATGAACTACCTCCACGCCGGCAGGTTTCAACTCGGGCTGCTAGTGAACTTCGGAATGCATCCTCGCTTGGAGCACGAACGTCTCGCTAATTCAGAAAAATCAATTCGCGGTCATTCGCGTGATTCGCGGGCGCCTTCTTTTCAGCCATGAGAACTGCTATGATCCGCGGCTACGCGACCAGCACGGTCAAGCATCCCAGTCTTGAAGGCTGGCGGCTTCTCCTTGCTGAGCCGGATTCTTCTGACCTTGCGCCGCAGATCGTTCTAGACAACCTCGGGGCCGGAATCGGGCAGAAGGTTATGATTTCCAGCGATGGCAGCGAAGCCCGCAAGATGGTCGGCAGCGAGCGGAGTCCGGCCCGGTGGTCGGTTTTGGGAATCATCGATCCGGAGGGAGCCCTGGCATTATGAGAATGGGAACTGTCATTGGCCGGGTGACCCTCTCCGTGCGGAATAAGCGATTCGTCGGGGAGCGGCTCTTGCTTACACTCCCTTGGAAGGCCGAGACTTTTCGCGGGGCGGCGACTTATGCTCCGGCCATCGTTGTTTACGATGACCTCGGGGCTCATGTCGGACAGAATATCGCCATCAGCGAGGGACGCGAGGCGGCCTGTCCATTTCCCTCGCCGACCCCGGTGGACGCCTACTGTGCGGCCCTCGTGGATGACTACTTTTACAAAGACTAAACTATGAAACTATTCGCTCAAAAAGACGCCGTCGAATTCGTGAAATCCGGGGCCGTGGAATTTCGTTACAACCGCGAGATCCAGCTCACTCCTGGTGCAAAGGATGTCTTTTCAGAATCCGGGGTGAAAGTGGTGTTCGACGCCGAGGCGGCGGTTCCGGCCGCAGCTCCGGGCGGCACATCGGATGACAATAAAATTTTTTATTCGCCCGAAGCCGAGAAAATCAAGGAGCAGATTTGCGATATCGGGCGTCGGATCTGGATGCGCGAGTATTGCGATGGGAACGGCGGGAACATCTCTGCCCGTCTGGGGCCGGATCGGTTCATTATTACTCCGACCGGTGTGAGCAAGGGATTCCTGAAGCCCGACATGCTGTGCATGGTTGATATCAAGGGGACTCAATTGGCCGGCACGTGGAAGCGATCCAGCGAGTTTACGACCCATGCCGCGATTTACGAGACGACACCGGAGGCGGCCTCGGTGTGCCATGCCCACCCGGTCCATGCCGGAGCCTTTGCCATCAAGGAACTCCAGCCCCCGGCTCGGCTGATTCCGGAACTCGAAGTTTTTGTTGGTCAGGTTGCGGTTGCGGGATACGAGACGCCAGGTTCTCCCGAAATGGCCGCGAGCATCCGCCCGCTCGCCCCGAAGCATCAATCGATCATCATGGGCTGCCATGGAGTGATTTGTTGGGGCAAGTCGGTCGAGGACGCCTATTTTAAAATGGAGATTACCGATGCCTATTGCCGCACCGTGATTTTGGCGCAAGCCCTACCGGGATCGGCTTCCATCCCGTGCGAGAAGCTTGGCGACCTTCTGGAACTCAAGAAAGGGATGGGTCTTCCGGACAATCGATACGAACTCAAAAATGCGGAGCTTTGCGAAGTGGATCCATGGGATCAGATGTGTGGACAGCATGGGTGTTCCTCACCTGTCACTCCATTTAATCCCATGCCCGCTCCACAGACCAACTCGGAGATCGAAGCCCTCGTGCAAAAACTAACCGACGAAATCGTCGCCAACCTTAAAAAGTAAAAATCTATGAAAGTCGCAATCATCGGTGGTGGTGGACGTGTGGGATCCTGTGCAGCCTTTGCGCTGCAATGCTCCGGCATTGTCCGGGAAATTGTCATGCTGGATGCCAATCAGGCTGCGGCCGAAGGCGAGGCGCTCGACCTTCTCCATGGTGCGGCTTATTGTGCGGACCAGAAGATTTCTGCCGGAACGTATTCGGACTGCAAGGATGCCGACCTCATCTGTATTACGGCGGGACTTCGGCGGAAGCCGGATGAATCCCGGCTCGACCTCATTAACCGCAACGTGACCCTCTTCCTCGGCATCTTGGAGAGCCTCAAGGGAGCGGGGATGAAGAAGGAGGCTATCGTGTTTGTTGTTTCCAACCCCGTGGACATCCTCACGCAGCTTGCGGTTGAGAAGACCGGGCTTCCGGCGTCTCAGGTTCTGGGTCTCGGCACAATGCTCGACACGTCGCGTTTCTGCTCGCTCATTGCCAGTTCGCTCACGCTTCCCGCGACGCAGGTGCGCGCCATGATTCTCGGAGAGCACGGCGATACAATGCTTCCGATTTGGTCGTCGGCCACCGTCGATGGATTTCCGCTCACGAAGTTTCGTGGCGTGACGCCTGTCTTCCAAACGCAGATTTTTGAGCGCACGCAGAAAAGTGGAGCGGAAGTGATTTCGCGAAAAGGTGGCGCGGGCTATGCGGTCGGAGTCGCGATCCGCGAGGTGATTGACTCGATCGCCCTCGACCGTCGCCGGATCCTGCCCGTCTCGAGTCGTGTAAATGGTGCTTATGGAATCCGCGATATTAGCATTAGCGTTCCTACGGTGGTCGGTCGCGCTGGCGTGATCGAGCATTTGGAAATCGAGCTTTGGCCCAAGGAACTTCAGGGGCTCCAATCCTCTGCCAAGGCCCTCAAGGATACCCGCGCGAAGATTTAGATGATTCTCTCCTTGGCTATTTTGGCGTATTCGGGATTCCGCTCAATTCCGACCCACTTTCGGCCGAGTTGCTCAGCCGATGCTGCCGTCGTTCCGCTGCCGAGAAACGGATCGAGCACCGCATCTCCCACCTGGCTGCTCGAGAGGATGAGTTGATTGACCAGCGTGATGGGCTTTTGCGAGGGGTGTCCGACTTTTTCCTTGGATTGACCCTTCAAAGAGGGAACGCGCAGAATATTTGTCGCATACTTTCCTTTCCTCAGGTGCCGCTCTCGGGATGGCAAATCCTTGTATCGCTTATCCTTGAGATATCCTTGGATCGTTGCCTCATCATAGGCGAGCCGGACTGCGTCCTTGTTGAAGTAGGGCTTCGAGTCAGCGGAAGAGCGGAGGGCCAGAATCATTTCATACTGGGGCGTGAACGAATCGGACCGCTCATTGTATCCCACAGCTCGATCCCAGATAATCATGTCGTGAAACTGCATCTCCCTTGCCAGCAATGAGCAGAGATGCAGCCAGACGTGTTCCCTTTTTCCGAGATGCCCGAAGATGTAGAGAAGGCCGTCGGGCCTGAGGACGCGTTTGCATTCCCGCACCCATTTCAGCGTCCATTCAACATAGGCCTCAGAGGATGGCCAGATGTTGTCCCAGCTTTCATCCAACAGGACTTGGAAATAGGGCGGATCGGCGATGATAAGCTGAAACTTGCTGTCGCGGAAGGTCGGAAGAATTTCGAGGGCGTCGCCGACAATGAGCCTGCCATTCCCAACGGTGGAATGCTCAGGGAGTGACGGTTTTTTCCTTCCGTTTTGAGGAGTCGTTTTGATATCAGGTCCCTTCATCAAATGATCTCGCCGTCGTTTCACCATGCGAATAAGCTTATTTCGTCTTCGCGAGACCATTACAGACAAAAACGGCGGTGCCCCGCCGTATACCTATGACGACGAAGCTTAGGACCCGACTGATCTGCGTTCTGGGGCCCCTCGCGGTCGGGTTGGCGGCACCATCGAGCATTATCTTTTTTCTGGCTGTTTTCGTTGGCCAGATCGATCCCCTCTCTGGAATTGGAGATATTCTCCAGAGGCAGTTTGCCCCGGGGCACAACCTCTTTTTGATTGCGCTGTTCGGCTTGATTCCGTTCCTGGCGCTGTCTGGGGTTTGTTTTTTTGCGTCCCTTCGTTTGCCCGCCAAGCGGCTGGCTTGTGTTGGGATTGGGGGGGTGGTTGGCATCCTCATCCTCATGGTGCCAGGCCATATCTCCGTGTGGCATCCGCTCTACGCCGGCGGGCACGAGTCATCGACAGCGGTGATCGCGTTTGCGATCATCCCGTTTTTTTGCCTGGTGACACTGGTGATCGGTCTCGTCGTCGGATGGGCGGTTTCGCTTCTTCCGATTTTTAGGCAATAAACGCAGTTCAGCGAGATTTCTAGAAATGAGAAAACCCGTCCGCCGTGAGGCGGGACGGGTTTTCTCGGAGCGGGAGGGAAATCCGCTAAGCTATCGTTTTACAGCGATGCTTTAAATGCTTTGCCAGCCGAGAATTTAATGACCTTCGAGGCCTTGATTTTGATCTTTTCTCCGGTCTTGGGATTGACGCCGGTGCGGGCTTTGCGGTTGCCGACCTTGAAAGTTCCGAACCCGATGAGTTGGACGTTCTTGGTTTTCTTGACTCCGAGCTTGATTCCGTTGATGACGGCGTCGACGGCGCGTTCAGCGTCGGCTTTCGTGGAGCCAAGGGTTTTTTGGACGGTTGTGACGAGTTCGACTTTGTTCATGATGAGGTAGTGTGATTGGTAAAGGTAGTTTCTGACTTACGGTCGAGGGTTCCCAAAAACTCCCGGATCTGTCAAGCGAGGACGCGAATTTTTTTCGAGTAATCAGTTGGATTCGTCGGCTGGGGGCTCTCCGGCGGGCTCCGGTTCGTCCTCGGACTTATCATTTTCGTCCGTCGATTTTGGTTTCGGATGGAAGACTTGCTTGAAGACTTTTCCGATGAGAGGCGCGGCGTGCGAGCCGCCGTGGACGGAGTTGTCGTTGGGCTCGCCCTCGTAGAGTGCGGCGAAGGCGTATTGGGGATCCTCGGCGGGAACGAATCCGGCGAACCATGCTGCCGTTCGTTGACGGGCTGTCGGGCCCCACTGTGCGGTTCCGGTTTTTCCTGCGACCTTGATGCCTTTGACCTGAGCCCGGTGCGCCGTGCCCTGGCCATCCGTCGTGACCGCCACCAGAGCACTGCGGAGGACGTCGTCGATCTCGGGAGTCACCGGAATTTCATCGCGCACGCGGTCGGGGTAGGCGGCGACGACTTTGTTATCGATGGTCTGAACCTGCTTGACGAGACGGGTCTGGTGGAACCTGCCGGACTTCGCGAGGACGGCCATCGCTTGAGCCATCTGGAGCGGGCTGATAAGAATGTCGCCCTGGCCGATGGCCATGTTGGCGACGTCGCCGCTTTTGATTTTCCGATTATGAACGCGGAGCATGTATTCATCCGTCGGAATGTTGCCGCCCGATTCGGCGCGGACCGGGATTCCTGTGCGGCGTCCGAGTCCGAGGCGTTCGCTGTATTCGATGATCGCGGGCGCGCCGATCTTGATTCCGACCTGATAAAACCAGGTGTTGCACGACTGGGTGAGGGCTTCCTTGAAGTTTAAACTTCCGGCACCGCTTTTCTTCCAGTTTTTGAAGGTGTAGTTGCCGACGGAAAATGCCGCGGGGCAACTGAATTCATCCTTGGGTTTGATTTTGCCGGTCTCCAGGGCGGCGAATCCGACAAACGTTTTGAATGTCGACCCCGGGGGATACGCTGAGCGGAACGCTCGAGGGACGAGCGGGTCGGCGGGATCCTTCGAATAGGCTTCGAAAACTTCGGGACGAACGATGGGGACGAAGTCGTTGGGATTGAATCCTGGGAATGAGGCCATCGCGAGGATCTCTCCATTGTTGGGATCGATGACCACGATGGCACCGCGCTTCGCATTCTTCTCCAGAACTTCCTCGCAGATCCGCTGGAGGTTTGAGTCGAGGGTCGTGATGACATTGTAGCCCGGCACGGGTGGCCGGGCGATGCGTTCCGACATTTTCGTTCCCGAGGCATCGAACGTCAGGTGGAGTGTTCCAGGCTGCCCCCGAAGCTCGTTGTCGAAGATTTGCTCGAGACCCTCGCGGCCCTCGCTCTCGGGAAAAATGAGGTCGTTATTTTCGATCGGTCGCACCGAGAGTGGTGCCTCCCGACCCGTATAGCCGATGATGTGGGATGCGAGCATCGACTGCGGGTAGATTCGCACGTAGGTTTGTCGTAAGAGAAGGTCGGCTGAGAGACCGGTTTGGAGGATGGCGAGCTCGGTGGGTAGCAGATCCTGAATGATGTCCAGCGGGAGAACACCGCGGTTTTTATAATGACTGAGGATGGCTTCGTCATTGATTTGGATGTCCCGCTTGAGCAAGCCCTTGGCGAGGGTGATTTGCTGCCGGGCAAAGTCGATGACCCGCTTGTCGGACCAGTCGAGAGGAGTGGGAAAGCTGATGGCGAGGTTGTAGCTGAGGCGACTCTGTGCCAGCGGCTGGCCATTGCGATCTGTGATTTGGCCGCGAGGCGCGGGGATCTCGAGCGTGAACGTCCGGGCCTGCTTCTGCGTTTCCCACGTCGGCTTCGGATTTTCGACGTGCCCGGTATTGTCGAGAAGGGGAACTTGGGCCGACAGGCAGACAGGCCAGGCGGCGAGCACAATCAACACGGGCAATCTCATCTTTTCATACGGTAACGAATCGTCCATGGAAGGAAAATGGTATTGCGCAGTCTGTCAAGGAGCGGCATCGTATTCTCTCCCGATATGCCTCCTGCCTTTGATCCCGAACTTGCCTCCCGCATAGAATCCTTCGCTGTTGTCGCCGTGCTGGTCGTGGACCGGGCAGAAGATGCCGTGCCCCTGGCTGGGGCCTTGCTGGAAGGTGGGGTGGGGGTGATGGAACTGACCCTTCGCACGCCCGTGGCGCTCGACGCCCTTCGTGCGATCCGGAAATCTGTGCCAACGATGATCGCGGGAGTGGGCACGATTCTGACGCCTGATCAAGTCTCTGCGGCGATAGACGCTGGTGCGGATTTCGGAGTGGCCCCCGGAACGAATCCCCGGGTTCTGCGGGCGGCGGCGGAGGCTGGCTTCCCGTTCGCGCCAGGGATTGCAACACCTTCGGATATCGAGGCGGCTATCGATCACGAGTGTCGACTGTTGAAATTTTTTCCATGTGAAGCCTCGGGCGGGCTCTCATACCTAAAAAACATCGCCGCTCCATATGCCCATCTCGGCTTGCGATACGTGCCGCTGGGCGGGCTGAATGAGAAGAACATGGCGACCTACCTGGCCGAGCCGATGATTGCCGCGCTTGGCGGATCCTGGCTCGCCCCGCGCGAATTGATTCAAGCTTGCGACTGGGCTGCGATTACCGCCCGGGCAGCTGCAGCGATGGAAGTCATCCGCGCGACAAGAAAAGGATTATGAGCCAAAAAGTGATTGTTACATTCGGAGAGATAATGGGGCGTTTTGCTCCGGAAGGATTCCTGCGATTTCGTCAAGCCTTGCCGGGTCCGCTGGACCTGACGTTCGGGGGAGCCGAAGCGAATGTGGCTGCGTCGCTGGCGATTTTCGGGGCTCCGGCGCGATTTGTGACCGCCCTGCCGAAACATGCCATCGCGGATGCGTGCGTCGGGGTTTTGTCCGGCTTGGGTGTGGATACGACCCGGATCGTCCGCACGGGAAAGGGACGGTTGGGACTTTATTTTCTTGAGACCGGGGCGAATCAGCGTCCGAGCAACGTCATCTATGATCGGTCGCACTCCTCAGTTAGCCTCACCGCGGGATCGGACTACAATTGGACGGAGATTTTTTCCGGGGCGGGCTGGCTGCACACGACGGGGATTACCCCGGCACTCTCCGAGATTTCCGCAGGAGCCGTCCTGTCGGCCGTGCAGGCGGCAAAGTCCTCGGGTTTGCAGGTTTCGTGCGACTTGAATTTTCGCAAAAAGCTCTGGGGCTGGTCGCCCGGCACCGAGCCTGGTGCTCTTGCTGAAAAGACGATGCGCTCGATCCTTCCCTACGTCGACGTTGTCATCGCCAACGAGGAAGATGCGGCCGATGTGCTCGGAATTCACGCCGCCGAGACCGATGTTCACTCCGGCAAGGTCTCTGCGGAGAAATATCCGGATGTCGCTCGCCAGATTGCGAAGCAGTTTCCGAATGTCTCCCTCGTTGCCATCACCCTCCGGGAGAGTCTTTCGGCGTCGCATAACAACTGGGGTGCTATGCTCTATGATGTCGCGGCGGACACAGCGCACTTCGCTCCCGTGAGGGGTGGCGAGTATTTGCCCTGGCCGATCAAGAACATCGTGGATCGCGTGGGTGGTGGAGATTCCTTCGGGGCGGGATTGATTTTTGCTTTGAATACGCCCGAGTTGGCGGCACCGGAAAAAGCGGTCGCATTCGCGGTGGCGGCGTCTTGTCTCGCGCATTCTATCGTGGGAGACATCAACTATTCCACCCGTGCTGAGGTCGAGTCGCTCATGGGCGGCTCTGGCGCTGGCCGCGTGGTGCGCTAACTTCCGGGGAATTAGGGAGTCGAGCGGGCGGCTGTCTTGTTCTGCCGGGTCAGCCCGATGAAATCCTCCATAATGCGGATCGTCTCATTGCGGATCGGGTCCGGCTCGGGAGCCTTTGGCCCGTCTTGCTTCTCGGCTTCGACTTCGTCGGGATCGCCGGCATACCGCTTCTCGCGCTCGCGCTCGTAGGCGACAGCCTCGAGTTTCTCGCGTTTCCCGCGCACGTCATCGAGCGTGAGGGCCCAGGCTTGGACATTGACGAGCGGCCCCCTAGCCAGGCGATCCTGCTTGCGCTGATCCTTGCGCTGCTTGTCGTCGGCGAGTTCCTGGCGTCGGACGGCTTCGTTGATCGATATTTTGTTTTCATCGATGCGCTTGCGGAGCCGTTGCATGTCATCCGAGACGTAGAGAAACTCCGGATCCACGGCGAGCCGGGCTTGGGAGCGCCTGCGGAGTTCGTCGAGGAAAAGCGGATTGGGACCAAACGAGTCGACGATCTTTACGGGGGCGACCTCGTCGTATTCGAGACGATTGCGGAGCGAGCCCTCGCCAATCTCGGCATTGTCGCTGCGCGATGGCAGGACGATATCGGATTCGACGCCTTTCAACTGGGTCGATCCTCCCTGAACCCGGTAAAACTTTTGGATCGTCAACTTGAGCGCACCGGCATCGGCCGCACCGAGGCTGAAGAATGGCATGACCCGTCCGATATCCAAAACGGTCTGGACGGTTCCCTTCCCGAAACTCCGCTCATCGCCAACGATGACCGCACGACCGTAGTCCTGAAGGGCTGCGGCAAAAATCTCGCTGGCTGACGCACTCAGGCGATTCATGACAACAATCAGCGGGCCCGTGTAGGCGATGCCGGGATTGGTATCGCTGGAGACTGTGATCTTTCCGTTTGGATCCTTCGATTGAACGACGGGGCCTTTGGGAATGAAAAGTCCGGTCAAGTTGATGGCCTCTTCGAGCGAACCACCGCCATCCTTTCGCAAATCGATGACGAGCCCTTCGATTCCTTCCTGCTTGAGACGACCGAGGAGTGCAGCGACGTCTTCTGTCGTGCTCTTCGTCGGCCCGCCGCCGCTCATATTGGCGTAGAACGAGGGAAGTGTGATCCATCCGATTCGAGTGACGTTTCCATTCTGCCCCTCGAGATCGAGCACTTCCGCCTTGGCCTCCTGATCCTTGAGTTTCACCTCATCGCGGGTGATCTCAATGATGTTTCGCTTTGAGGGATCCGAGGCATCGGCTGGGATAACTTGGAGGCGCACGATCGAACTCTTTTTGCCGCGGATTTTTTCCACGACCTTGTCGAGCTTCATGTCGACGACATCCTCGAAATCCTCGGAGCCCTGGGCGACTGCGGCAATCCGGTCATTAACTTTGAGCCGCCCATCGCGGTCGGCTGGGCCGCCAGGCACGACTTCCATCACCCGAGCATACCCTTCGTCCGAGCGAAGGACGGCTCCGACACCGACTAGCGAAAGCTTCATGGCGATATTAAAATTTTCCATGTCGCTCGGGCTGAGATACTCCGAGTGGGGGTCATAGGATTGCGCGAGGGCGCTGAGGAACGTTTTGACGACATCCTCCTCATCCATCTCTCCAACGTTCCGGAGCGCCTGATCGTAACGGCGAGTCACGGTTTCGACCGGCGGACGCAGCTTGAACTCGGCGAGGTTTTCCTGGAGGAGTTCGCCCTCGACGCGATCCTTCCAGAGTTGATCGGCATCTGCGGCATCTTTTGGCCACGGGGCTTTTTGTCGGTTCAATTGGACGGAACGGTCCTGCGAGAAGTCGTAGTCTTTTTTCGCGAGTTTTTTGTTGGCAGCCACGCGGGCTTCGACGCGTTCTTTGAAGCGAGCAAAGATTTCTTGGGCAGGCGAGAGGTCGCCGCGGAAAATCGCATCGTCGAGACCGGTGCCATATTTTTTCTCAAATTCATCGACATCGCTCTGGAGAAAATAAAGGCGATTGTAGTCGAGCATCTCGAGGTAGGTGGCGAGAAGCTTTTGCGACATCGCGTCGTCGAGCTTCTGCCTCGTGTAGTGGGCCTGTTCCAACCATCGTGCCACCGCCAGAGCCACCTGGCCGGGGTCGGGCGAGGCCTTGGCGTCAGCCGGCTGCTGGGCCGAGAGAACGAGCAAGGCGACGACCAAGGCCTGGAGCGATTTTTGGAATTTCATTAGATTTGTGCCGAAAACCTTGCAGAGTAGCGCGCGAAAATCAAACTTCGTCATATTATTTCTACGCATTCGACATGAAAGAGTTTCAAATGTTCACCGGCGGCCCGCTCGACACCAATGCCTACTTCTTGGAGACCCCGGGCGGGAACCTGCTTTTTGATGCACCACAGGGAGCCGATGATTTCTTTTCGGGCCACCGGATTGACTGGCTCCTCCTGACCCACGGGCACTTTGATCACACGGCGGATGCGGCCCGCATTCAGAGGCGCCACGGGTGTCAAATCGGATTTCATCCGGATACGGCACCGATGGTGACGGATCCGACGTTTTTTCGGCGTCATGGGTTTGAACTGGAAGTCGAGACGGTTCATGCCGACCGGTTGCTTGAGGAGTGCGATTCCTGCGATGTCGCGGGGGTGACCATGCGTCTGCTCCTTGTGCCCGGACACTGCCCCGGGAGTTTGTGTTTTTACTTTCCCGATCGCGGGGAACTTATCGGGGGCGACGTGCTTTTCCGAGGCGGCGTCGGCCGCTGGGACCTTCCGGGGGGAGATGGGCCTCTGCTTTTCGACGGGATTCGGAAGAAGATTTTCACTCTCGACCCCGCGACGATTGTTCTTCCCGGCCACGGTCCATCGACGACGGTCGGGGAAGAGCGCGAGACAAATCCTTATGTCGGAGATTGATTTTCTTTTGCTCGACAGTCCCGGGCCGTTGAAATAGAAGCTATCCCAGAACCTTCCCGCCGAAACATGCCGCGCTACACATACGTCGCCCTGGACGCCCGGGGTCAAGAGACCTCTGGGGTCGTCGAAGCTGAATCTCAAAACGCAGCGGTCGGCCAACTCCGGCAAACCGGGCTTTTCCCGAAGAACATTTCCGAGGAAGGCAAGGGGCCCAAAGTTAAGACGAAAGCTCCCGCGAAGGCTGCCTCGGCCGCGAAAAAGGATATCAAGATCAATATCCCGTTTTTGCAGAAGAAAACGATCAAGCCGAAGACGTTGATGATCTTCACGCGCCAGCTCGCGACGCTCATCGACGCCGGACTTCCGTTGCTTCGAGGCCTGACGGTTCTTTCGAAGCAAGAGCCTGACCTCGTGCTCAAGGGCGTCATCATCAACCTCGCCGAGTCTGTTCAGGGCGGCGGCACATTCTCCGAAAGTCTTGCGGGGCACCCGAAGATTTTCAACAAACTCTACGTCAACATGGTCAAAGCCGGTGAGCTTGGCGGTGTTCTGGAGCTCGTCCTTCTCCGTCTCGCGGAGTTCCAGGAAAAGGCGCAAAAGATCAAAAACAAAGTTGTTGCGGCCATGTTTTATCCGATCATCGTTTTGGTGATCGCGATTGTGATCCTCGCCTTCCTTCTCGTCTTCATCGTTCCGAAGTTTGAGGCCATCTTTGCCGACATGCTTGGCGGAAAGCCGCTTCCCGGCCTCACGCAGTTCGTCATCGGGGCGAGTAACCTCGTGAAGAATAACTCCCTGATGCTCCTCGGCGGTCTCGTCGGGTTTGTCATCCTCTACAAAATCGTCAGCAAAACCAAGCAGGGCCTTGTCGTCATCGACAATATCAAACTCAAAGCCCCGCTCTTCGGCGACCTCACGCGGAAGAGTTCGATCTCCCGTTTCAGCCGCACGCTCGGCACCTTGGTCACGAGCGGTGTCCCGATCCTTCAGGCCCTCAATATTACCCGCGAGACGGCCGGCAATTCCGTCATCGCTGGAGCCATCACGAAAGTCCACGACAGCGTTAAGGAGGGCGAGTCGATCGTCAATCCACTCGAAGCCAGCGGGGTTTTTCCACCGATGGTCATCAGTATGATCGACGTCGGTGAGGAGACCGGTCAACTCCCCGAAATGCTTCTCAAGGTGGCAGAAGTTTACGACGACGAAGTCGATAACGCCGTCGCCGGTCTCACCTCATTGCTGGAACCGATCATGATCGTGTTCCTCGCCGTCGTCGTGGGAACCATCGTCATCGCCCTCTTCCTGCCGCTGATCAGCATCATCACCGGAATGCAGGCGCAGACGTGATGGAGGAAAAGCGCAAGGAGGAAGCAGGAAGGATGAAGGGGTTCACCCTCATCGAACTCCTCGTCGTCATCGCGATCATCGCCATTCTCGCGGCGCTCGTGCTCCAGACGGCGGGTTACGTTCAACGCAAGGGAGCCACATCCCGCGCCGAGGCGGAAGTTGCCGCGCTCTCCGCAGCGCTGGAGAGCTACAAGGCGGATATGGGCGACTATCCGACTGGGACGAATAGTTCAGTGTCATCCGGCTTCAACCTCCTGACAAACTTGATGCCCACGAATGCAGGGTCAAAAGTTTACTTTGAGGTCAACAAGGGCATGACAAACTCGGCAGGTTACCTGACCGATCCCTTTGGAACCGTATACGGCTATC
>JBMOHW010000048.1:0-16992 GCA_049317665.1 Terrimicrobiaceae bacterium
ACGGCTCTCATTCTGCCTCCTTTCCTCCCTCATCCCCATTGTTTGATGGAGAGCCAAAATGAAACAAATCGACATCGCCATGGTCGGCCTGAATTGGGGTGAGAGCATCATTCGCAATCAAATCCTTGACGGCCCAGCATCAGAATACTTCAAGCTGGCGGCCGTTTGCCCGAAGGAAAAAGACAGAGTCGACGCCTGCGCCAGCACCTACGGTGTGAAGGGTTACTACACTCTGGAAGATCTTCTCGCCGACGAAACTTTCCCCGCCGTCTGCCTCATGACAGGTCCCTTTGGTCGCGCCGCGATGATTCAGAAAATTGTGGAAGCCGACAAACATGTCATGACCACAAAACCGTTGGAAGTGGATCCCTCCGCCGCACTGAAGGTGCTCGAGTTGGCGAAATCCCTCGGCCGCGTCGTCCACCTGAATTCTCCAACTCCCCTACCCTCCCCGGATCTCGCGCAGATCCTCCAGTGGCGCAAGGAACTCTCGCTCGGACGCCCCATCGCCGCGCGAGCCGACATTTGGTCCAGCTACCGAGAGACTGCAGATGGCTCCTGGTATGATGACCCCGAGAAATGCCCGGTGGCGCCCATTTTCCGTTTGGGCATTTACCTGATCAATGACTTGATCCGCCTCATCGGGAAACCCGTGGCCGTTTCGGTGATGAGTTCCCGCCTTCTGACTGGCCGGCCCACCCCGGACAACGCCCAGATCAGCGTCATGTTTGAAAATGGCGCCATTGCAAACATCTTTTCGTCGTTTTGTGTGAACGACGCGCAGTGGTGGCTCAGTTCGCTGACCCTGAACCATGAGAACGGAACCGTCTACCGCAACGTCGGCCCGAGCCTCAACGGCTCCCCCCGCACAAACCCCGAACTCTCGGTCGTCGTCAATCGCGAAGGCGCACCCTACACATTAAGGGCCGTCGCCGAGGGGAGCACGGAGGACTACCAATGGGGCGCATTCCGTCGGGCGATCCTGGGCGAAACGCTGGATGGCGAGTTGACAGCCGAAGAAACCGTCCTGGCCCTCCGCGTCGTCCGGGCGATGTCGCGTGCTGAAAAGTCGGGAAGAACCGAAAAGGTCCAATCGACGTTGGACGACAACTGAGCGACCGACGAGCGGGCACGCCGGGTGAATGTGGGAAAACTCAACTGGGCCGAAACTCGGAGCCCCGAAATCGTCAGGCGAGATCGAATCGGTCGAGGTTCATAATCTTCGACCATGCCGCGACAAAGTCGCGGACGAACTTGCTCTCGGAGTCGGCAGTGGCATAAACCTCGGCGAGGGCCCGGAGTTGGGAGTTTGAGCCGAAGACGAGGTCGACGCGGGTGGCGGTCCATTGGAGTTCGCCGGTTTTCCGGTGGCGACCCTCGAAGGCGTCCGCGTCGGGGGTGGTTGGTTTCCACTCGGTTTCCATGCTGAGAAGGTTGACGAAGAAGTCGTTCGTGAGGTGCTCCGGACGCTTCGTGAAGACGCCGTGCTGGCTCCCGCCGATGTTTGTTCCGAGCGCACGGAGCCCGCCGACGAGAGCCGTCATTTCTGGGGCGGTCAACGTGAGCAACTGGGCCTTGTCGATGAGGAGCTCCTCCGCCGAGACAGTGAATTTTGTTTTGAGGTAGTTGCGGAAGCCATCGGCTAACGGTTCGAGGACGGCGAACGCTGCGATGTCTGTCTGTTCCTGCATCGCGTCCGTGCGTCCCGGAGTGAACGGAACGGAGATGTCGTGGCCGGCATTCTTCGCCGCTTGTTCAATGCCGACGGATCCGGCGAGCACGATCAGGTCGGCAAGTGAGACCTTTTTCCCTCCGGACTGGGTGCTGTGAAACGAGGTCTGGATGGACTCGAGCGTCGCGAGGACGCGGGCGAGCTGGGTCGGTTGATTGACGGCCCAGTCTTTTTGTGGAGCCAGGCGAACTCTGGCACCGTTGGCGCCGCCGCGTCGGTCCGATCCACGGAACGTTGAGGCCGAGGCCCATGCGACGCTGACCAATTGGGAGACCGTGAGCCCTGAGGCATGGATTTGGGCTTTGAGGGCCGCGATATCTTGATCGTCAATGAGGGGATAATCCCGGGCCGGGATGGGGTCCTGCCAGAGCAGCTCCTCAGCGGGGACATCCGGACCGAGGTATCTGGCACGTGGGCCCATGTCGCGGTGGGTGAGCTTGAACCAAGCCCGAGCGAAGGCATCGGCGAACTGGTCGGGATTCTCGAAGAAGCGACGCGAAACTTTTTCATAGGCCGGATCAAATCGAAGGGCCAGGTCGGTGGTGAGCATCGTTGGGAGCTGGTGCTTCGACGAATCGAAGGCGTCAGGAACGGTGGCGGAGGCGTTCTTGGCGACCCATTGATGGGCTCCAGCCGGGCTCTTTGTGAGTTCCCATTCGTAGTTGAAGAGGTTCTCGAAGTAGTTGTTGCTCCATTGGGTGGGGGTGGTTGTCCACGTCACCTCAAGCCCGCTCGAGATGGTGTCTGGGCCTTTGCCGGAGCGGAACGAGCTCTTCCATCCGAATCCCTGCTCTTCCAACGGGGCAGCTTCGGGTTCGGCACCGACGTGGGTCGCGGGACCGGCACCGTGGGTTTTTCCAAACGTGTGGCCGCCAGCAATCAGAGCAACCGTTTCCTCGTCGTTCATCGCCATACGGGCGAACGTCTCACGAATGTCGCGGGCCGAGGCGAGCGGATCCGGGTTGCCATTCGGGCCCTCGGGATTGACGTAGATCAGGCCCATCTGAACGGCAGCGAGCGGGTTTTCGAGGTCACGGTCGCCGGAGTAGCGCTGGTCGTCGAGCCACTTCGTCTCGGCTCCCCAGTAGATATCCTCCTCTGGCTCCCAGATGTCAGCGCGACCCCCGGCGAAGCCAAAGGTTTTGAACCCCATCGTCTCCAGAGCGATATTACCGGTGAGGATCATGAGGTCGGCCCATGAGATCTTGCGTCCGTATTTTTGTTTGATAGGCCAGAGGAGTCGACGGGCTTTGTCGAGGTTGACGTTGTCGGGCCAGCTGTTCAGCGGAGCGAAGCGCTGACTGCCACGACTGCCTCCGCCGCGACCATCGCCGGTCCGGTAGGTGCCCGCACTGTGCCAGGCCATGCGGATAAAGAATCCACCGTAGTGCCCGAAATCGGCAGGCCACCAATCTTGCGAGTCCGTCATGAGGGCCGCGAGGTCTTTCTTGAGGGCCTCGAGGTCAAGGGACTGAAACTCGACCGCGTAGTCGAAGTCAGCTCCCATCGGGTCGGAGAGATCCGAGTGCTGGTGGAGGATGCGCAAATTGAGTTGGTTCGGCCACCAGTCGCGGTTAGCGGTGCTGGTGCCGGCGGCGTGGTGGAAGGGGCATTTGGCTTCGGTGCTCATGGGATAGTTGGATGGAATGAAAGAAATGCGTAGGAACTTCAATTACTACGTCTCTCAGAGGCAGTGCGCTAACACAAAACGCACAAAAATGCATTCTTGATTTCGGATTCGCCAGTCATTTCCGAGTCCGGCGGCTGCTCGGAGCGAGGCAGAGGGGAACGAGCGCGGGCTTTTTGATTTGATATCGTTCGGATTCCAAACGATAGTCTGGCCTCCCGATTTTTATCATGTCGCTACGAGCCCTGATCACCAGAGTCGCCCTCCTCACTCTTGCCTTGAGCCAAGGCGTCGCCGTTTCGTCGGAATTCGAAAATTTCGCCATGGCGCTCCGGCAGACGGCGATCCTAAAAGTCGAACCCGAAGTCGTGGCTCCGACAAATTTTCGCTCGGGCTTCAACCGCTATCCGTGGAAGCGGGGAATCGTCACGACGGTTTTTTGGGTCGGGGAGCGTCCGACCGTGAATAACCCAGTTCCCAACCACAAAAGCTCATGGGACGCGAAGTGGGCCGTCAACTTCGGGGGCTATGACTGCCCCGACCCCGAAAGCCGCCGGAATTTCATACCGACCAAATTCATTCCCCGGCAGAACCCATTCTACGTCGCCCTCCCCTTCAATGACGTGACCCGCGGAACGACAAAGCCCGAATCTCGGAAAGTCATCCCATGGTTCAAGCAGGCCTTCGAACGCCCGGGCAAATCCGTTTGTAAAGGCCGATGGGTAGCCATCCGGCGGGGAAATCGAATCGCCTACGCGCAGTGGGAGGATTGCGGTCCGTTTCGGACGGACCACTGGCAGTATGTTTTCGGAAATGATCGGCCCCGACCCAACCTGAACCAAGGAGCCGGCCTTGATGTCTCCCCGGCTGTCCGGGACTACCTCGGAATGGGTGGCAAAGATGTGACAGACTGGAAGTTTGTCGATGCCAAGGACGTGCCGGCCGGTCCTTGGACAAAATACGGAGACAACAACACTTTTGTCCTTCAAAAGCGCGGTGCTGATCTCTTCGTCGCCGATCGCAACAACGCTTACGGCGTGAAGCGGTAGCCCTGCTACCCGAGTCCCCTTTCGTCGAGGTCCTCCTCGTCCCATCCCAGAACGTGTCCGATTTCGTGAAGGAGTGTCGTCCGAACTTCGTCCCGAAAGTCGACGCCCTCGTCATCGGCAAAGGCCGCAATGTTTGCAATCCAAAGCCGAATCGTCGCCAGCCCCAAGAGATCTTCATCAAAAAAGCCGAGCGTGTCCGCGTCTATTCCTGAGGCGAGATCTTCCGCCGACGGAACGTCCTCAATGAGCACCGGCACCGCGGCGATTCGCTCCCGAACCTGGGGTGGAAGTTCGGAGATCGTCGCGGCAACAACCTGCTCGGCGATGGCACTCATCGAATCGTTCATCATCCGGGCAACTTTCCCTGTTGATAGAACGAATGCAAACCGATAGGTGAAGTAGCCCATGGCGAATTCGTATGAGCAAAAGCCCGAGAACCCGCTCCGGGAGGGTCTGACCAGTCGGGCACTTCCCGAGCCTTGCACCTTGGTCATCTTCGGTGCGACCGGAGACTTGACGCACCGTAAGTTGGTGCCGGCTCTCTACAACCTGGCCGCGGATGGGGCTCTTCCTCCAGCGATCAGCGTCGTGGGGTTCGCCCGACGCGAGAAATCCGACGAAGTTTTTCGAGCCGAACTCCGTGAGGCGACCAAAAAATTCTCACGCCAGACGGTTAGCGATGAGCTCTGGGGGAGTTTCGAGTCCTCGGTTTTTTACCACCGGAGTGAGTTCGACCAACTGGCCGGTTATGAGGCTCTCGCGAGCCGACTCAACGAATTGGATTCAGCCCGTGGCACGCGCGGGAATCGGCTTTTCTACCTCGCAGCGTCTCCCGATCAGTTCCAAGTGATTCTCGAGAATCTCCGGAAGAGTGGATTGAACCAATCGGACTCTGGGGGTTGGACACGGATCATTGTCGAAAAGCCATTCGGCACCGATCTGCCGAGTGCCAGGCTCTTGAATGACTTGGTGGCCGGTGCCTTTGAAGAAAAGGACACTTATCGCATCGACCACTACCTCGGAAAGGAGACCGCTCAAAACATCATGGTCCTGCGGTTTGCCAATTCGATTTTCGAGGCCATGTGGAATGCCCGCTATATCGACCACGTGCAGATCACGGCCAGCGAGCCGCTCGGCGTCGAGGGCCGCGCAGGTTACTACGACAAATCCGGTGCGTTACGGGACATGGTGCAAAACCACCTCCTCCAACTCCTCTGCCTCACGGCCATGGAGCCTCCTACCGGACTCGATGCCGATGCGATTCGCGACGAAAAGGTCAAGGTGCTGAGGTCCTTGCGTCCGTTGCTCGGCAATGACGTCTTCCGTCATGTGGTGCGCGGGCAGTATGGAGCCGGCGCGATTAATGGCAAACGTGTCGCCGCCTATCGCGACGAGGCGAATGTGAATCCGGAATCCGAGACCGAAACCTACGTTGCGCTCGAAGTGAACGTTGACAACTGGCGGTGGGCCGGGGTCCCATTTTTCGTTCGCGTGGGTAAGCGTCTGCCGAAGGGGGGAACGGAAATCGCTGTTCATTTCAAAAGCGTGCCGCCGGTGTTGTTTAAGGCAACCGGCGAATCGATTGATGACAACGTTCTGGTAATCAGGATCCAGCCGGATGAAGGCGTCTCGCTGCGGATGAGCGCAAAGATGCCGGGGTCGAGCCTTCGAATTGAACCGGTGAAAATGGATTTTCACTATGGGACGAGTTTCGGAAAAGCCACCCCCGAGGCCTATGAGCGGCTTTTGCTCGATGCGATGAGCGGCGACGCCACACTCTTCGCCCGGCGCGACGAGGTGGAAGAGGCGTGGAAGTTTGTGGATGGGATCAAGGCGGCATGGGAAACCCAAAACGAAGACATCAGCTTTTACTCCGCTGGCACCTGGGGACCAACCGAGGCCGATGACCTCATCAAACGCCACGGGGCTTCGTGGAGGAGGCTCTGAGCCTCATGGAGACGACGATCACTGCGGGCATTCCGGTCGAGATCGGAAAGATCGACAAGGAACTCGGCAAGCTCTGGGAGTCCAGCGACGACACGAAGACGAGGGCATCGCTCATCAACCTCGCGATCTACACAGAGGATCCCTCCGCCATCGCGAAAAATACCGAGACGGTCGCGGAAGTTGCCGGTCAGCATGCCTGCCGCGCGATTCTGATTTTGGCCAACCGCGAGGCCAAGACTGATCAAGCACTGGCATGGATCAGTGCCCATTGTCACCTCGTCGGAAAAGATCGTCAGATCTGCTCGGAACAAATCACCTTTCAACTCGATGGGCAGTCCGCCGAAGCCTTGCCAAACATCGTTTTCTCGCACCTCGATTCCGATCTCCCGTTCTGCCTTTGGTGGCAGGCGCCGTTTCGCGAGCCGCTCGATGAAAAGCTCTGGATCTGGGTGGACCGGCTGATCTTCGATAGTGCCACTTGGGAGAAACCGGCTCAGCAATTCGCCACCACCGCACGCATTGCGACGCTGAGCGACTCTTCGATTGTCCTCTGCGATTTGAATTGGACGCGGCTCTACGATTGCCGGTTCGCCCTCGCGAGCCTCTTCGACCACCCGGCGGCCCGACCCGGGCTGGACGCGATCCATACGGTCAAGATCGCTCATGCCCCCGGAGCCCGCGCCACCGCAATCTTTCTGCTCGGTTGGCTCGGTGCCCAGTTGCAGTGGAAGCTTCAACACCTGCTCTCCAGCGACTTTTTTGTCACCCCGGATGGAAGACATGTCGCCTTCGAGCTAACGGAGGTTCCCGGTCCGACGATTTCGCTCGTCCAACTCTGCACGAACGATGCCTGTTTCGAGCTGACGCGGCGCGGGGATTCCGATTTTTTCCAAGGCCGGATTCAGGCGCCGGGCTATCCGGAATCCGTTTCCACGCTACGAGCCGAGCGCAGCAAGGTTACCGATGTGCTTTTGGCCGAGCTGAGCCGTGGTGGACGGCATCCGCTTTATGCCAAGGCCCTCGCAGTTGTCCTGCCACTCTTTGGCGAATAAAATCCCTCAATACTTTTTGCCGAGTGTCACGGGTGGAAAGTCATCGGTGCGAAACGGGGATGCGGGAAGTCCGGCTCCGTTGAACAGGTTGCAAGTCGGATTATCCGACCAGGCATAACGGACAGCCACAGGTGAGGGCACCTTGTCCGACGAAACGATCACCGTGTCGCCATCGATCTTGGCATCCGCCCAGACCCATTGACGATCCTTCCCGCAGATCGCGAATCCCTCGAGCTCACTCCCCGGGCTGTTCCGCACAAGCGGAGCCGTCTCATGGCTGATCGTCTTGACGTCATAGGTTGCCGGCAGAGCCCGGGCAACAAGGCCGCCATCCGTATTCCTGAAATGGAGGATCACCCGATTGCCATCGATTTTTTGCGATTCAAAAACCGGGCCTGAATAAGGAATCGCCCGTCCGTAGTCCTTCGCGAGAGCAATCCGTGCCAGGCGTTCGCCAACATCACGCTTGTTCCGTGGATGGATATCGGCCGACTCGCCAAGATCGATGAGTGTCGCTTGGCCTGTGTTTGGAACCTTGAGGGTCATCGACTGAGCGTCGCGGAGTTCGGCCCAAGCGCTGTCTCCCGGAACGGCAGCCTTGGCTTGAAAATTGGCCAACTGGCAGAAGTAAAAGGGAAAGTCACCTTGATTCCAAATTCTCCGCCAATCGGATATCAAGAGCGGAAACGCTGTGCGGTATTGGTCGGCGCGCCCGGCATTCGACTCGCCCTGATACCAGATCACACCGCTGATCGCGTAGGGAATGATCGGGCGAATCATGCCATTGAAAAGGTAGGACGCGACATTCTGCGGCGACGGCACAGCCCGCTGGAGCTGGGGAGCCTGAGCAGCTTTGTCGGCGGACAACGCCGGCAATTCAAACTCCGTCTTGGCCATCCAACTCCCCGCAAGAGAAACGCTGCCCAACTTCGGATCTCCGGTGAATTTCGCAGGCGCAACGGGCTGGAAAAACCGGATCGCCAGTACATTTTTCCCCTCGCGGATATCCGATGGCCCCAGGGTCAACGGCCTACCGCGGCGCACTCCCCCGAGACTCGGAAAATCTGCAATGGTCGTTTGCTGGAGGAGTTTCCCGTTCCAATAGATACTGTCGAACCCATCGATTGGGAGGAGGAGTGGCAAACTCTCTCCCGCTTTCGCCGGGATCTGAATTTCCTTTCGAACCCAGACCGCACCAGTGGGCGAGAGTCCCGGAGCCTCAACGACACCAGGGAGACTAACATTAACCCATCCTTCCGCAGGGATCTCCGGATCCGCAAATGCCGCAACATTGCTCACTGGACGATCCTCACGCGCGTTTTCCCTGAGCCATGTGGTCATGCCATCGACGAAGGATTTTTTCTTCTCCGGGAAGTCGCGCAGGTCCGCCCAGAGCCGCTCGCGGGATGCCTTAAGGTCCGGAACGCTATCAATCCCCTCAGTGCTCGTCCAGGCCTCGGACGGCGTGCCTCCCCATGACGAATTGATGATTCCAATCGGAACCTTCAATTCCGACTGCAGCTTCTTCGCGAAAGAAAACCCGACAGCGCTGAATGAGCCCGTCGTCTCGGGCGACGCGGCTACCCAATGTCCCTCGGTGTCCACCAGGGCTTCCGGAGTGGCATTTCTTTTGACGAGGAATTGTCGGATCAATGGGTTTGCAGAGGAGGCGATATCCTCATCGGCATGTAACGTATTCTTGACGTTCCACTCCATATTGGACTGGCCAGAGGCG
Source organism: Terrimicrobiaceae bacterium (assembly GCA_049317665.1). GTDB lineage: Bacteria > Verrucomicrobiota > Verrucomicrobiia > Chthoniobacterales > Terrimicrobiaceae > JBBRHN01. The sequence goes on from JBMOHW010000048.1 coordinate 9,143, forward strand.
ACCCAGACCTCACCAACGAGCACATCGGAGATCTTCAACTTGTTTTTTCCCTCGACCGTCATTTCGAACGGTCCGGGCGCAAACTCGGAGAGATTGAGCGAAACGGTCCATCGACCATCGGCATTCGCAACGGTCTTCACCGATTGCCCGTTGAGCGAAACCGTGACTTCCTCCCCCGGATCCGAACTGCCCCAGACTGGCACACGGGCGGTTTTCTCGAGAACCATGTGATCGGAGATGATGGCCGGGAGACGGATGTCAGCGAATGCTGCACTGACCGATAGAAGCAGCGGGAGGGAGCACTGGAGGGCGTGTGAGAGTTTCATGGAGCTCACTCAGCCAACATCCACGCCACCGCCAAAACAAGAGGATTCCAGTGCCAAGCCCGCCTACTCACCGAACAGCGCATCTCGCATCAGCGAATAGACCTTCGTGTTGTCGAAGCTTCCACGGACATCGGCACTCTTGTGACCCGCCCCCCGCACAACGATTCCACCACTGGAGTCGAGCAGCGTGCCCCAGCTGATCACGAATGGATGAGTGATTCCCTGCCGATCCGGTTTCGATACGAAGGGCTTGCCATCGGCAGCGAGACTGTAGGGCGCGCCATTGCGATCCCGGCGATTGCTGGCGATGGCCTCCTTGGCCGCCGATGGGACAAACCCCACGACATCCATATTGCCAGCAACGCTGTCTGCAGCCGTTAAAAGCAGTGTTCCCGGGTCCTTCTCAACGAAATTCAACGCGACTCCGAGCGCCTCATCAGCGCGGCCAAGCGCGTCGAGTGTTCCCACTGCGTTATTGGCATTCCCAAAGTTGTCTGCACCTTCCTCCTCCACCACGAGGAAAAACGGACCGGGAGCCAGCACCCGGAGTGCGGCAGTCGTCATCTCTGCGAGAGTTGGGGCGCCGGGCTGGTAAGGTGGGAGCTTCAGCGCGGACATCTCGGGCTCGCCCATGTCGTTAAAAGTATCTTCCGCCGCGAAAATCCCGAGGAGCTTTTTCGTTCCCTCTGGCACCGCAGCCAACTCAGTGGCCGTATAGACTATCGTGTAGCCGCGCGATTTTGCATCGGCGACGAGATTCCGTCCGTCTGTCCTTTTACCAGTCTTCACGTGGCGGCCTGCGGTCTCCGCGGGGAGAAACCATTCCTCTCCCCCGCTCAAAATCACATCGGCGCCGGACTCAACAATCTGCCGGGCGATTTCTTCATACGCGTCTCGCTTCTCCACACTGGCAAGGAAACATGCGGTTCCGGGCTCGATAAGACTTCCCGAGTTGACGACCCCGACCTTGAATCCCCGGCTCATGGCCTCATGCATCAGGCTGCCCCGAAAACCCGACGCAGAAGCCGTCTTTTCGTTCCCCTCGCCCGCATTGCCAAAGGCATCCGATGGAACCTTGATCCCATAGGCGTGGGATGTCGCTCCGCCATTGGACGTCGCGGAGAGCGAATCAAGCATGTGCCCGCGGTAAACGGCAGTGTTGGGAATTCGATCCCAGTTCAATTCGCCGTCGGGTCCCGCAAGGAGGAATCGGGCGGCCTGCCAATGGGCGACCCCTGCACCGTCCGGATGGATGAAAATCACATTGCCAGCCAATGCGGAGGCCGAGACCCCAGCGAGGAGGATAGCAAACAAAAAACGTTTCATCCGAGCACGATGACGAGTGGAGCCATTTCGGCAACCTGGAAAATGTGACAATTTCTAGACCGAAAAAAAAGGGGGGGGGTTCCCGGCGCCGACTCTCGGAGGTGAGAGCATTTACTCAGCTCGACAGGCCCGCAAGGTCGGCTTGATCTCGCTGGGTTCCGACCGATGTGTCGGCTTCACCGACTTTTTGGACGAACCCAACGAGTTTGACGGGACACACGGCCGGGACGAGTGATTGTGGAGATGTCATGAAAGCTTATCCAAACATCCTCCTCGCGGTTTGTCTTTTTGTCATTTCAACGAACAACGTGTTCGCGCACGGCTCTATGGCGAACCCGATCAGTCGGGTCTATCAGGTGTTTCTGGAAAATCCCCAGACCCCACAGAGCAATGCAGCGAAGGCGGCCGTCGCTACAGCGGGCACTCAGGCCTTCTACGATTGGCATGAAGTTAGTTTGCTCACGCCCAACAAAGACTATCGCCAACGCATCCCGGACGGTCAGCTGCCTGGAGCCGGTCGCGCCAAATACGCCGGGCTCAATCTCGCCCGCGTTGACTGGCCAGCAACAAAAGTCCAACCCGGACGCTACGACTGCGTCTTCGCCGCTCCCACCCCGCACGAGCCAAGCTATTTCGAGTTCTACATCTCGAAATCCACCTACGACCCCACAAAGCCCCTCAAATGGTCGGATCTCGAACCCCTCACCGTTCTCGCCCCACCCGTTTTGGACGGCTCGAACTACCGGTTCTCGGTCGATATGCCGCAGCGAGTCGGACGTCATGTGATGTATGTCATCTGGCAACGCATTGACCCTGCTGGTGAGGCGTTTTTCTCAACGAGCGATATCGATTTTGGCGGATTCAATTACGACCCAGCCCTAGCTCCGAACCCGGCCCCCGTGCCGAAGAAGGCTTCCATCGAAGGCGGCTGCGGCACGGGCTGCACATGCCCAAACCCTGGAACCTCACCCTACCCCATGCCAAGTCCCACACCGGGCGCCACACCCGTTCCGGTCGCGACCCCGCCCTCAGTCCCAGCTCCCGGTGCCGGAAACACACGGTTCGAAAACGACAGCGTCATCGTTACGTTCCGGGTCACGAGCGACTGGATCAGCGGCTTTCAGGGCGACGTGATCATCGAGAACAAAACCAACACCGTTCTCAAAGATTGGAGCCTCGCCTTCCGTTTTCAGCGCGAACCAATCGGCCCATGGAACGCCCGGGTCGTCTCCAAATCGGGAGACCGCTACACCTTCGACGCCCAGCCCTTTGTCTGGAACAAAGACATCCCGGCACGGGGAAAAGTTTCGTTCGGATTCCTCGGAAGCCCCGGCAACGTCAACGCGGCACCAACTGATTTCGTCTTCCAGGCTAACGGAGCCGTCGGCACGCCACAGCCTACGCCGCAGCCTACGCCAATCGCCACCCCCACTCCAACACCCACGACAGGATCGCCGAACACTACCGCCGACCTCGGCAACGTCCTCGTGACCTTTCGCGTCAGTAGCGACTGGGGGAGCGGGTTCGAAGCTCTGGTGACAATCGAGAACAAAACCTCCGCGATCATTCGCAACTGGAGCCTTGCGTTTAATCTGGATCGAGGGATTGCAAACATCTGGAACGCCCGAATCGCGACAAAAGCCGGCAATCGCTATTCCTTCGATGCCCAGCCTTTCGCATGGAACAAAGACATCCCCGCAAGAGGAAAAGTTGCCTTCGGTTTTATCGGAAATCCGGGCGGACTCAAACAACCCCCGACGACATTCACATTCGTTCCTTCATCCGGGAGTAATCCATCCCCCACCCCAAGCCCGACGGCGACCCCGACGCCCACACCGGCCCCAACCCCAGCACCATCACCGACTCCGTCTGGTCCAAGGTTCTCGATCGAAGACCTGTCGGTGGATGAACCCCTCACCGGATCGACCACCGCCAATGTGAGCATCACGGTCTCTCCGACTTCGACCGGTGTCGTCGGTGTGATGTATCAGATCAAGGACGGATCGGCGAAAAACGGTTCCGACTTTTCCGCCACAAACGGAACTGTCCTCTTCGAGCCCGGAACCAACCGGAAGACAATCCCGGTAACAATCTTGAGCGACTCCCTCACGGAGGGTCTCGAGACATTCACCGTCGAGTTGACCACCGCGACCGGCGGAGAAATAGCACGCTCGATTGCAACCGTCACGATCCGCGACCGCTCAACAACTCCATCCGCCTTCAACTACGGCGAAGTCCTCCAGAAGTCGCTTTACTTCTATGACGCCCAACGCTCGGGAAAGCTTCCGCCAAACTTCCGCGTGAAGTGGCGCGGCGACTCGGCCCTGACCGACGGAAATGATGTCGGCATCGATCTCAGCGGGGGATACTACGACGCCGGTGACCATGTGAAATTTGGCCTCCCCATGACAGCCTCCATGACCCTGCTGGCGTGGGGCGGCATCGAATATGCCTCGGCCTATTCCGGGTCGAAACAAAAGACCGCCTTCCTGGACGCGATCCGTTGGGGCACAGATTGGATTATCAAGGCCAACCCGACCAACAACGTCTTTTACGGCCAAGTCGGAAACGGTGGAGCAGATCACTCCTACTGGGGGCCACCGGAAACGATGACCATGGCCCGTCCTTCCTACAAGGTCGACAATACCCAGCCCGGAACCGAAGTCGCCGCCGAGGCCGCTGCCGCGCTCGCCGCCGCTCACGTCCTCTTCAAATCCGAAGACGCCGCCTACGCGCAGAAACTTCTCTTCCACGCCCGCAGCCTCTTCGCATTCGCTGACCAATTCCGTGGAACCTACACCCGCGCCATCCCGGACGCCGCGGCCTACTACAATTCGTATTCCGGCTTCAACGACGAACTTGTCTGGGCCGCTGCTTGGCTCTACCGCGCCACCGGGGAAATCTCGTATCTGCAGAAAGCCGAGTCGATCTTCAATGCGAACTTCGCCAATGACAGCCTCCGGTGGACCCACTCCTGGGACGGAAAACTCAACGGCGCCGTCGTTCTCCTGGCCCAACTCACCGGCAAGGACGTCTACAAAAATGCCGCCCGCAAATGGCTCGACTACTGGACGATTGGCTCGAACGGGTCCCGTATCAAATACACTCCCGGCGGACTCGCCTGGCTCGATCAGTGGGGCTCGCTCCGCTACTCTGCCAACACCGCATTCCTAGCGTTCGTCTTCGCAGACAAAGTCGGCGACACCGGCACCCGCTATCGCGACTTCGCCCGTTCTCAAATCGACTACATGCTCGGAGCCAACCCGAACCGCCGCAGCTACGTCGTCGGCTTCGGAAACAATCCGCCCCGCAACCCCCACCACCGTGCCGCCCACGGCTCGACCACAAACAACATCAACGTCCCGGCCAATAACCGCTTTATCCTCTACGGTGCCCTCGTCGGCGGCCCATCGTCTGCCGATGACAACGCCTACACGGACGACCGCACGAACTACGTGACCAACGAAGTCGCGCTCGACTACAACGCGGCTTTCACCGGCGCCATCGCGCGCATGTTCTCAGAATTCGGAGGCGCCCCACTCGACAACTTCCCTCCCCCGGAATAGATCCCGAATAAAATCCACGCGATTATCTCCTTCCAGAAATACCCAGCGACCGATATGAGAAGAGACCGTTTTTTCCCGTGGCTTCTCAACGATCCTCAAAAAAGCAAAAATCCAAGAAGTTGCCGCCGCCCCCCGGAGGCAGCGCCGCCCCGGCGGAAGACTCACCCACCCTAGCAGCGCCACCCTCCCCTTCGACGCCGGGTTGGCTGCCGTGGATCGGCTTCGTCCTCGTCCTTCTCGCGGCAATCACATGGGTGGGAGTCCACGCCTTCCTCGTGGACGCCGTCACTGTCAGACTTTGCGAGCAGTTCGATAAAAGCATTCCGGTCGAAAATCGGATGCCAGTTTTCCTCAGCGAAATCGCCTTTGACGGCTACACGTGGAACCGCCATGCGGAACATCTGGGAAAAAATGGGACGTGGCGCATTCGTCACACCGATTTTGATAACGCACCAGACGGACGCGAGGTCCACTGGAACTCGGCCTTCGCATGGTATCTCCGCGGGCTCGGAGAGATTTACCGAGCCTTCACAGGCGATTCGCTTCGCAACAGCATTTTCCGGATGTCGATCTGGGCGAATCCGATCCTTCTGATCCTCGCACTCGGGATTTTTTCGACCCTCTCTGCCCGTCGCTTCGGCCCCCTCTGCGGCACCGTCATTGCCATCGGCATGGTCGCCGTCCCCACTTTCTATGAAGGCTTCATGCCGGCCTACCCCGATCACCACGGGCTCATCGCCTTCATGCTCCTTGGAATGCTCTTTGGCGTAGCCTGGGCCGGAGCTGGCTGGGTCCAGTCAGCCAATGGAACGGACTTCGCCATCCCTCACTCACTTCGCCAAGCCCGCCATGGCATGGTCTTCTCCGCGATATGCGGTGCAGCGGGGCTTTGGATCAGCGCCTTCTCCACGGCGATCGTTCTCGGTGCCGCGGGCCTCGCAGCCCTAATCGCTGTTTTGGTGTATGGCCGAAAGGGGGCGAAAACCGATTCCGTTTTTCATCCGGAACTCTGGAAACTTTGGGCGGTCTGGGGCGCGAGCGGGAGTATTGCTTTTTTCCTGCTGGAATACTTTCCGTCAAACATGGGAGTGCGCATGGAGGTTAATCACCCCCTCTACGCCCTCGCATGGCTCGGCGGCGGGTGGGGCGTCGCGATCGTCGCGGAGTGGCTCTGCAGGCTGGGCATCAAGGATAATCCCTTCCCCTGGAGCAAACTCATCCTGCCCGCGATTGCCTGCGTCATTCTCCCTCTCGTCGTTCTGTTGGGAGGCAACGAAGTCTACTCCGCCAAGGATCCTTTCATGATCCGTCTCTACAAGAACATCGCCGAGCTCCTGCCTTTGATTATGCGGATCCAGATGGGCGGCCTCACCTGGCAGATGGCCTTCGGATGGTTCCCCCTTTTCGTTCTCGCCGCTCTTGGGCTTCAGTTTTCCGATTCCGTCGGACGCGGGACAAAAGCCGTGCTCATTTTTCTCTCCATCCCGATTTTCCTGATCACGGCCCTCCAGCTTTACCAAGTCCGGTGGGGAATGCTCGCTGGCCCGCTCTACATCGCACTCGCCGGAATCGTCCTGCCTCAGATCTGGAAACTCGTCCCGAAATCCCCAGTTGCCAAGACCGCCTCCGCCCTCCTTCTCGTCGCGCTCGGGTTCGTCTTTGTCGGACCAACGTTCAGGAATTGCTTCCAGATCTCGTGGGTGCAATTCCACAGCGGCGAAAAAATCTCACTCACACCAGGCCAGGGACTCGCCCTGATTCACCGGCAGATGGCCCGCTCCATCCTCGACAACGCGCAAGGCAAACCCGTCGTCCTCCTCAGTAGTCCGAATAGCTCCTGCCTTCTCTCAGCGATAGGCGGATTTCGCGCCATCGGAACCCTCTATTGGGAAAACGTCGAGGGACTCAAATCGGCGGCCGAGGGCCTGAATTCGCAAACCGACTCCGAAGCCCTCGCGTTCATAAAGGCACACGGCGTCACTCACATCTCCATGATGTCCTGGGAAAACTTTATCGAACCGTATTTTCGCATTCTCTATCCCGACCCGGTCCCGGGCAAATCCTACCAGAACTCGTTCGCCAAGCGCGCCCTCTTCGACAAGGTCATCCCCCCGTGGTCCCGCCCGCTGGCGTTCCCGCCGAACGAGCTAACCAGAGGCCTCCAACAAACGGTCCTCATGCTCCAGGTCGCCCCGAATCAAAGCATCCCGGAGGCCAAATACCACCTCGCCCGCTACGTCCGTCTTGTCGAGGGCAATCCGATCTCCGCCGAGATCACGTTGAAGGAAATCCTCGACACCTCCCCGGACAGCAGCCTCGTCCGCTTCGAGCTCTTCGACCTTTACATGTCCCAGCGCCGATTCCGGGAAGCCGCTGATCAGGCTCTTAATGCCATTAAGACAAGCCCATCGAATGTCCGAGCCTCGATCTCTGCCGATGTCGCCAACAAACTCGACGCCGCAGGACAAACCGACCTCGCCGCGGAAATCCGCAATGCCACGCAGCCTGCCCAACCGAACTGACCCCGCAAAACCAAACGGCTGATTCCACGGCGCATCCTTTCCCGCTCACGAAAACGCCCTCTCCATGAGTTCTCCCATCGCCAATCCCCATAGGACCGGCCTCCAGGAGT
>JBMOHW010000049.1:0-16745 GCA_049317665.1 Terrimicrobiaceae bacterium
GGCGAACTGCGCGCCTTCCTGAGCCGACTCAAAGGCAGAGAGAAGGTTCGGGTGGTGTGCATCGATCTCTCCAGCCCCTACCGTCGGATGGTGCGAACCTACTTCCCGAGGGCCAAAATCGTGGCCGATCGCTTCCACGTCATGCGCATCATCATCCATCACTTCATGGAACTGGCCCGCCAGATCGCCCCGGAGATTAAGAACCATCGCGGGTTCCTCAGTACTCTGCGAAAACGAAAGGACCATCTCGATGCCAGGGACCACGAGCGCCTGCTCAAGCTCTTTGCCAGATATCCCGCCCTCGCGCCCCTCTATGAAAAAATGCATGCCCTGCGCTCGCTCATGAGCCTCAAGCACCAGACCAAACGCGCCTGTCGCCCTCTGGCCGCCACCCTGCTCGAACTCATCAGCGAGCTGCGGCAAAGCGCTTTTGCCCCTCTGATCACTCTGGCCCAAACCCTTCAAGCCTGGAGCGAACCGCTGGCTGCCATGTGGCGGTTCACAAAAAATAATGGCATCACAGAGGGTTTTCATCGCAAGATGAAACTCATCCAACGCCGTGCTTACGGCTTCAAAAACTTCAACAACTACCGCCTGCGCGTCATCGCTCAGTGCGGCTAACCATCAACATCAACAATGAACCTCATCCCCATTGTTTGGTGGAGAGCCATTGTTTGGTGGAGAGCCGTAAAAAGGGGTATGGGTTGGGTGGGACTCGAACCCACAACCAACGCCTTAAAAGGGCGCTGCTCTACCATTGAGCTACCAACCCGAAGGACGTGAGAAATTAACGGGATCTCAGAAAGACGCAACATCGAATATTCATTCCCCGAGCGCCAAAACGGCATGAAGATGGTGTGCCCCCTTGCCGGCGTGCGGGCTGTGTGCGACCTTGCCTTTCATGACTCGTCTCGAAAAATTCCAGAAAGAAAGCCTCCTCCTCACTGTGGCCGTCGCCTTGATGTCCCTAAAAATCATGGCCGGAGTGATCATCATCCACCACATGCGAACCCGCGCCAACCGAATGGGCCTGGCATTCGTCGAGGACGACGACTGACCCCGAAAGCCTCCTTTGCTCGGATGTCTGCGATAAAGCTCGGAAAAAATCCTTAGATCTTTCCGCACAGGGCGACATCGAGCCCGAGGGCGTTCATCGCGGCGGTCTTCGTATAGAGGGCGCGGCGGGCGAGCGCCTTGGTGGGAGCGTAGGCGACTTGGATGTGGTTGCTCTGGTGGCGGGCCATCATTTGGTCGCGGTCGACGCCTTGCAAAATGGCGTGCATGATCGGCCACTGGGATGTCGTGAGGTTCCAGCGATCCTGGGTTTCCTCGGCGGGGAGAGAGACGACCTCCGCGAGGCCGGTGTCAAATTTCAGTTCATCATCGGCGACGTAAACGCGGCTCCAGACGATCCATCCGGGCTTGCTGATCCCTTTGAGTGTGCCGCCGCCGAGGCGGAAATACATGGACGGCTGGCGTTCGCTCGATGCTCCGGACCATCCGCCAATGAAGTGCTCAGGTGGCGCAGCTCCGCTAATGAGGAAGACCCAGACGTAGGCATCGAGGGTCTCGTCTTTATAGTGCCGCCCCCAACGGAGATCATGAAGAGTATTTTCCGGCGGGAGGCCGAGTTGACGCCAAATCCTGTAGGTGATGAGGCCGTCGAGTCCGGCGCATTCATCGACTTCGTTGAAGTGTGGGATCGCCTCGCCAGCGAAGAGCTCGCGACCATCTTCGGACCAAACGGGCGGGCGGTCGACGTTATTGAGGGTGCCTTCAACGAGATCCGAGGCGGGGGCTAGATCTTTGAGTCCCTGTTGGTATTGGATGCCGATGGTCGCGCAGCCAAAGTCGTCGGCGATGCGGACAGCCGCGATGTACATTTTGCATTGCTGGAGGACTTGGTGCTCGGTGAGATCCGTCTCTTCGTTATGGCCGAGGTGGAACTGGAGGCCTTTTTGCTTATACCAATCAAAGACCTGCCACGCCTCGTCGTCGCGGACGGTCAGCATGCGGGCGTAGAGCGAGGACTGGCTGAGGCGTTCCTTGTAGACACCGGTCTGGTGGAGGAGTTCGTCGGGGATGATGGCGTTATACATGCCCATGCAGCCCTCGTCGAAGATGCCCATGATGGCTTTTTCCTTCTGAAGAGCGCGGGCAAATTTCTTGCCGGCAGCAGCGGCACTCTCAGGAACGGCTGCTTTTTTGAAGGGAGTCACATGGGACGTGTCGTGTTTTACTTTCCCCTTCTTGAGCCAACGGCGGAGGCCGGTAAGGAAATAGGGGTCGGTGAAATCTTCGCTCCAGAGTGAGCTGTATTTGACGTTGGCTTTTGTCAGGGACCCGTTGAGGTTCAGCATTCCGACGAGGCCGGGCCATGTGCCGCTCCAGTTGGCGAGGGTGAGGATCGGACCTTCGTGGGTGATGAGACCGTGGAGAATGTGGTGGCTGTATTGCCAGACGGCTTCGGCAACAATGAGCGGCGCCTCAGAGGGAATGTCGCGGAAGACTTGCATGCCATACTTTTGGCTGTCGATGAAGCTGTGGCCACGAACGGGGTCAAAAGCATGGGCGCGCTGGAGGGTCCAGCCTTCCTGAGCGAGGACGTCGGCGATCTGCTTTTCCATCGCGAGCTGGGCAGCTTCGCACTTTTGGTTGGCCGAGGCGCGAAGATCGCCATTCGCAATGAGGTAAACGGTATTCATGAGTGGGAGATGGGAATTGATGATTGGATCATAGCGGCGAGCTGTGCAAAATGAAGCGGATTCCTCGTTATGCCTCGTTTTTCTGTTCCTTCCTCTTTGCGGTCCTGGGTCGAAATCGACACGGAGGCCCTGCGAAAAAACCTCGCAGTCGTGCAACGACAAGTCGGCGATGGCGTCGGAATTCTCGCCGTGGTGAAAGCGAATGCTTACGGGCATGGAGCAAAAAATGTCGTGCGGGCTCTGGCGGATGGAGTCTCGGTTTTTGGCGTTGCCAATCTCTGTGAGGCGATCGAGGTCGGATCGATCCCTGGCGTTCGGGACGTGATGATTCTGAGCCCCTGCCTTCCGGGCGAACACTCCGAGGCGGTTGAGCGCGGATTCATCGTCACCGTGTCCAGCGCGGCGGAGGTGGCCTCGTTTGCGAGGCGTGGGAGACTGAGGGTCAACTTCAAAGTCGATACCGCCATGGGACGCGCGGGCGTCTGGTGGGAATCCGCCGAGGACGAACTCCGCGCCACTTTGAAGATTCCCCAAGTCGAAGTCCATAGCATCTCGACGCACCTTCCAGCATCCGATGAGGACACTTCATTTACTCGAAGCCAGTTGGAAGGATTTCGTGGATTGGCCGAGCGCCTTCGATCTCTATCTCCCGGAGCAGCAATTCACTCATTGAACAGTGCCGGGATTTTGCAGTTTCCGGAGTTCTCGGAAAGCATTGTTCGAGCCGGACTTATTCTTTACGGCGTGTCGCCGGCACCGGAGTTTCAAGGGTCGCTCCAGTTTGCCCTGGCATGGAAAACTCGACTCGCCCTAGTGCGAGATCTGCCTCGTGGGGCGAGCGTTAGCTATGGGCGAACGTTTGTCGCGAAGGACGCGATTCGCGTCGGACTCCTTCCGATTGGCTACGCAGACGGACTCCCCCGTGCGATCTCCGGACGCGGCGCTGAGGTCTTGGTGCGGGGGAAACGCTGCCCGATCATCGGCCGGGTCACGATGGATCAAGTTGTTGTGGACCTATCCCGCGCAAACGATGCCATCGCGGGCGACGAGGTCGTTGTGATCGGCCGGCAGGGTGCAGAGGAAATCACTGCGACCGAACTCGCTCGCCTAGCGGGGACGATTCCCTGGGAGATTTTTACTGGAATCCAAGATCGGGTGGCGAGGGTTTATCCGACGAAGGCCGCGGCTCCCGATCTCTTAACCTAAGAACGAATGGGGGCGAGTCCTCGAGGAACAGCCAGTCCGCATCGAGGCCCTTAGCCGTCTCCTGCCAACCCGGCTGACGGGCGATCACTGATTGAAGAGCGTCAAACTTCCCTCGATAAACAAGTCCATGGCTCCAGAGATGCCCCTCATAGCCGCAATAGACTGGGCGACCGAGAAGGATGACAGGATGATTGAAGTCTGGTTTGACAGCGATTCGATCCCGCAGCGGAATCTCGCGTATCGCCGCCGCGGTGGCGGCAATCGTGGAGCGATTCGCCAAGCGATACCCGTGGCGATTATCGAGTCCGCCGACGAGGCAGACAGCACCCGATAAGAAGAGTGCCACGCAAAGGCTGGATCGAGCCAGAAACGGAAGCGGCCTCACGACGTATTGCCAAAGAAACGGCACGCAGATCAGCCACGCCCAAACGAGGAGTTTCACATTGTCCCATTCCCAGGGGGCGAAAGAAAAGAAAAAGGCCAGGGCAAAGCAGACCAACCCAGCCGCAACGAAACACAGCGCCTCGCGATCTCTGCGGACTCGCCAGGCCATTACTAGGAGCAGCGGAAGTGAAATGCCAAAATTGATCACCCAGAATGTCCACCCTTCAGTTCCTTGCATCCAGCCCGGTAGAAATCGGACAACCGAACCCGCCGAGAATCCGCCGGTGACGAGGAACACAAGAATGGAAGCCGGCAGAAATGCGAGTCCGACAAACCGCCAAATCTGCGGCCGTTCGGCAGGGCGTCCCAGAAATAGAACCGCCAGCACGAGGCTGAGGAAAATAAATGTGTGAATGCTGAAAACCGGCATCGTTGCGTAAAGAAAAAGCTGGAGCCATCTCGGCACTCCGCCATGTCGACTGCTCTCGTCCCGCCACACCTGAAGGAGCAACAGACCCGCTGGCAATGCGTAGAGCAGCCCCCGCTGGGTGACGAACATCGACAGGAAAAAGTTCTTCCAAGCGAGTTCCGCCTGATAATCTTGAAATGCTCCGGTCTGAAAAAACGCGAATCCGGCCAGGCCTCCATTGAAGAGGAAAGCGGCGAGCCCGAATGCGCCGCCCCACCGCCAGAGCGCCCATCCGGCCAGCGAGGCTCCGACAAGCCCGGTCCAGATCAAACCTCGCTCCACAGGAACGTTGACAAGAAGGAGGAGCGAGTTGAACAGGTCCGTTCCCAGCGGATAGACCATCGGCGTTCCGGCTAGAATCGGACTCTCCGGCCAGAAGGGTGCGCCGGAAGCAAGATATCGAATAAAGTGGAGATGAAGCGACATGTCGCCCAGGTTGTTCGGGGAGAGAACACGCCACTCGTCGCCAACCGGGTAGAGGAGCCAAAGGAAAGACCGAAGGGAGGCAAGGGCAAAAACCGTCAGGAGAGCAATGTCCCACGCGGAAGGTCGCGGAGCCTCGCGATCCGAGGTTGTCAGCCACGCAACAAGACCTGCGGCTGCGCCGAGGAAAAGCGAGATCGCGGCGGCACGCGGCGAAAGTCCAGTCCATGCAAAACCCAAAGCGATCGCGCAAGTCACCGAGACAGCCACCAGAGTCAGAATGGCGGCGACCCACTTCATGGTCGGGCGGGGATCTCGGGTGTGCCGCTCAGCACGCCCGAGAACGTATCAGCAGCAAAGTAAACCGTGCAGCCGTCCTGCGCACTGCGGAGGTGGAAGCGCCGTTTGAAATAGGGACGGGTGAGATTTTTTTCCACTTCCTCCTCGCGGGCGGTATCCACGGCGACGAAATCCATATTCCAATCAGGCGGGGGTTGGTCGGCCTTGTAGTAGCCGATCTGGGTGAAATCACCGAGGATCCAGGGGAGCGGGTAGTAGCTGTCCATCGCGATGGCTCCGCGGACGTGGTATTTCGTGAGATCCTTGCGGGCGGCTTCCAGGAGCGGCTCGGTAAAAATTTCGACGTCCTTATAGGTCTGGACATAAACGTAGGGCTCGGTGTCGTCGGTAAATTTGTGGAAATTCAAACGGGCTGAATACATCAACGAAACGGCCAGTAGAGGGAAGGCCGCCGCCCACGCCGCTCCCGGGCGGTAGAGTTTTTTCCCAAGCTCCGCGAGAACCGCCGCAAGGGTCAGGTAAAACGGCCAGATGATCGAAATGATACACCACGGGGTTTTGTAAGGAATGATCGAGTAGGCAACGAGTGTGCCCCCCGCCAGGATTGCGATATAGCGCAAGCGGGCATCGGACGGAAACGCCAGACACACACACGCAATGAGCCCGGCGAGCGCAGGCCATTCGTAGCGGGCCATGAGCGCCACCCAGTAGTAGTTGAGCGGACCGATGAGATCGAACGTGGTTTTTTCATGTCCGCCCGCCTCGACGCCAGTGCGGAACCAAATCGCGAAGGTCTGGTAAAGCCCATGCAGCGCACCGAAGTCGTGGAATGTCCCGGAGTAGAAAAATACGATGAGCAAGACGGAGATCCCGGCCCAAACGAAGATGTCTTCGCGCGTCCATTGCTGCCGAGCCACCGCCAGTGCCGGTTGGGATGGAACGACCTTTTGCCAGAGCCACAAAACCGGGATCGCCAAAGCAAAGCACCCGATGTGCAGCACGTAGGTTTCCTTGGTCAGAATGAGACCGGTGATCGAAAGCGCGCAGGCCACCAAGTGGCGTCGCTCGCCGGACTGCCAGAGGCCGAGCACCCCATGAAGGAGCAGGATCGAGAAAAGAACCTGCCAGGACTCGTGGATCGAGTAGCGACCGTAAAAAACGAAGGCCGGCGAGATCGCCAGGGCTAGCGCCGAAATTCGCGCGACGGTCGTTCCGAAAAAATCGCGATACCGCAGCATCGCCCAAACACAAAGAACCCCGGCGATAATGGCCGGAAGCCGAAGGACCCACAGATGTCGACCAAGCAGGGTTTGCGACAGGAAAACGGCGTAGAAATGCAGCGGGCCGTGGTAGTTATTCGGATCGTAGCGGTAGAAACCACTCGACGTCATCTGGTCCGCAAACCAACCGTTGACTCCCTCATCAAAGTGCGCAGGCTTCAGCTCGATGTGCCAGACGCGCAGAAAAACGGCAGCCCCAAGAATCGCGATCTCGGGCCATGGGAGTTTTGATAGACGCTGCAACACGCGATTGGGATAATGCCGGAAACCATGCCTGATCAAGCTCTGCCCGTCAGTATTGTGATTCCTGCCCGGAACGAGGCAGCGCGGCTCCCGGCATCCTTGCGGGAAATTCTGCGGACATTTCCCGACGAGCCATGGGAATTTTTGATCGTTGTCGAGAAGAGCGACGATGATACCGCACGGCTCGCCCGGAGTGTGGTGGCAGACGACAGACGGTTCGTTATCGTGGAAAATTCCGAAGCGCGAGGGAAGGGATTCGCGGTCAGAACCGGAATGCTCCGGGCCCGCGGCGATTGGATTTTTTTCATGGATGCCGACCTGAGTGTGCCGCTGCCGACCGTGCGGAGATTTCTTGATGCCAGTGACACCGGGGATGTGCTCATCGGAAACCGCCGCCACGCCGAGAGCCTCATCGCCATAAGGCAGCCACTCCTCCGGGAGGCGTGTGGACGAATCTTCAGTTATGTGCTCCGCGGCTTCGGCGCGACGCGAATTCGGGATACCCAATGCGGATTCAAGGCCTTTCGGCGAGACGCGGCCCGGGAGATTTTTTCGAGGGTTCGCCAGGATGGGTTCGGGTTTGATGTCGAGGCGGTCATCTTGGCTGAGGTTCTGGGTTTTCGCTTGGTGGAGCTTCCCGTCGAATGGGCGGATGCGGCGGGATCAAAGGTCCGTCCGCTCCGAGACGGAGTGGGAGCGTTGATTGACGCCGTGCTTGCGGCAAAGCGAATCCGGCGCGAACATTCGTCAGATGGCAACTCTCGGAGTCAATATTGATCACGTCGCCACGGTGCGGCAGGCCCGCTACCGTGAAGATCTCACAAACCCGAATGCAGAACCCGATCCGGTCGAGGCCGCACTGGCGGCCGAACGGGCCGGTGCACTCGGGATTACCGCGCACCTCCGCGAGGATAGGCGGCACATCCAAGATCGCGATGTGCAAAGGCTTCGGGAATCCATTCGCACGAAGCTGAATCTTGAAATGGGCCTCTGCGAAGAAATCATCAAATTCGCGCTGGAGATTGGTCCTGAGGACGTCTGTCTCGTTCCAGAAAATCGCCGGGAAGTCACGACCGAGGGGGGATTGGATTGCGCCGGGCAGGTTGGTCCGTTGCAGCCGGTGATCGAGGTCCTCCAGAGTCGGAAAATCCGCGTGAGTCTCTTCATCGATCCGGATCCCGAGCAAATTGATGCGGCCTCGCGGCTCGGCGCAGATTTTGTCGAGCTTCACACAGGTGCTTACGCAAACGCCCGCGGAGAGGCGAGGGAGCGGGAGCTTAGCCGCTTGATATCCGGTGCCACGCGGGCTGTCGCAGCCGGACTCCGGGTCAACGCCGGGCACGGGCTGAACTACACCAACATAACGCCGATCCTGAAGCTTCCTGGTTTGGAAGAACTCAATATCGGCCACTCGATTGTTTCCCGCGCGCTGACCGTCGGCTTCGCCGAGGCCGTTCGAGAAATGAACGAACTGATCGCTCGCGGATGAGCCTCGCGAGTTTTCTCGGCGATTCTCTGGACGCCATTGCATCACAGAATCTCCTTCGCAAACTCCGCCGGCTGGACTCCGCACAAGGCGCACACGTTCTCTACCAGGGGAGGACGTTTTGCAATTTTTCGTCCAACGACTATCTCGGCCTCGCCTCACATCCCTCAGTGATCGAGGCGGCGCACGAGGCGCTGGAAACACAGGGATTTGGCGCTGGGGCCTCGCGGCTCATCTGCGGAACACTTTCGGCACATGAGCAACTCGAGGCCGCACTGGCAGACTTCAAGCGATGCGAGTCAGCACTAACTTTCTCGAGCGGCTACGCAGCGGCGATGGGGACAATTCCCGCCCTCTGCGGAACGAGTGATGTCATCATCCTCGACAAGCTGTGCCATGCCTGCCTCGTCGACGCCGCAAAGCTGAGCGGAGCACACGTCCGGGTTTTCCCACACAACAATCTGGATAAACTGGAGAGCCATCTGAAATGGGCCCGCCGGGTGCACCACTCGTCCCGCGTTCTGGTGCTCGCCGAGTCGGTTTACAGCATGGACGGTGACCTAGCCCCGCTCCGCGAAATCGTGGAGCTCAAAGAACGCTTTGATGCCTGGCTTTTTCTCGATGAAGCGCACGGGGTCGGGGTTCTCGGCGACGGCGGACGCGGGCTCGCTGACCAGCAGGGCGTTGCCGGGCGAATCGAGATCCAAATGGGCACACTCGGCAAGGCCCTCGGTGCGCACGGGGCCTACGTCGTCGGCAGCGCGATGCTCAAGGAGTTCCTCATCAATCGCGCCAGGAGTTTTATATTTTCCACCGCGCCACCGGCCCCGGTCGCCGCCGCAGCGACGCGCGCGATCGAGATCGTCATCGGGTTGGAGGGCGACCGCCTGCGGGAAAAACTTTGGGCGAACATCCGCCAATTCCGCCGCAGTCAGCACGCTCAGAGCGCGATTGTTCCCGTCATCATCGGCGATGAAGCCGCCGCGATGGAATCCGCCGCCCGGCTTTTTGACGCCGGACTTTTGATCCCAGCGATCAGATTCCCGACCGTCGCGAAAGGCTCGGCGAGACTGCGGGTAACATTCTCCGCAGCCCATTCGACGGACGACATCGTGGCACTCAACGAGTCTGCGGCTTTCCATGAGGTTGCGTAGCGAAAGCGGTGCAAATGACCTTCGCCGTCGGGCCATGAGGGGTCTCATTTCCAGTGCTTTTTTCGGACATTGGGGTATCAAGTCCTGCGGCACTCATTCATTACGTTTCGCGCAGGGCTGCAGGCTCAGTCGTAGAAACGAAGCCTACACCCGGCAGCATAAGGTCAGAGCCTGTGCTTTTCAAGCCTCCAAATTTCAACTATGCAGCAAGCCTCGAGGCCGATCCGTCCGCCCAACCATCAAGCCATGTCACCTTCAAATCTCGCCCGCGAAATCCAACGCCTCGCGTTTCTCGCAACGATCGCGCTGCTGATCTGGTGTGGCTCCCACAACCGATGGTCCCTCGAGTCTTGGCAACTTCCCATCCAGTATGGAACCGATTCAGCTACCGGTGACACTAAAGGGATGCTGGCCACGATCAAGTCGGCTTCGGAGGGGAACTTTGCTCCGTATCTGTCGAAATATCAGCCCAACCTGGGAGCTCCGCAGGGGGCGTTTTGGGACGATATGCCCATCACCGAACAGTTCCTTTTTTGGTTGCCCGGTCTGCTGGTAGGATTCACGGGACTCTTTGCTGCCGCAAATCTTGCTGTTCTCATAGCCCAGATTCTTGCCGCACTGTCCTTTTACGCGGTTGCTCGCGTGATCGGTGCCCAATGGACATGGGCGGCTGCGGGGGCACTCCTGTTCGCTTTCTCGCGAATGGCATCCGCGAGAATGATTCATCATTTGCCCGTCACCTTTTACTGGCATGTGCCGTTGTGTTTACTGGTTTGCTACTGGATCGCCGACGGATCTCTCAAACTTTACTCGCGGAAAATGATTGTTGCTTTGGCCATCGGTGTCATCTCGGGGATCCAAAATCCCTACTACACTGCCATGTTCATCCAACTGGCAGGACTTGCCGCTCTGGTGCCCCTGTGGAAACGCGACTACCGCGTCTTCCTCGCTGCCGGAGCTGTTGCTGCCTCAGCCATCGTTTGTTTCTTTTCCATGAATCTGCCGACCTTCTGGTTCAAGGTGACTCACGGCCCGAATCCCGGTGCGATTGTCCGGAATTATCAATGGTTAGAGTTTTTTGCCCTTAAGCCGATCGATCTCGTGATGCCTCCTCCCGATCACCCTTTTGGCATGCTTCGGAGCCTAAGTCAGGCGTATCAATCCGGAGTCGTAATCGCCGGAGAGGTTCCTCCCTCCGGCTACCTGGGCATCGTGGGAATCTTAGCACTTCTTTGGCTGCTTTCGGTGTCGATCCGCAACGCCATTTCTTCGCCCCCACGATCCTTGCCGATGGAAGCCGGACAGATTCTCTACATCGCGGCATTCTCGATTGTCGGGGGGCTCAATGGACTCGCGGGCGTTTTCGGGGTTCACTTCTTCCGGTCCACAAACCGATACAGTATTTTTATCCTTACGATCGTGTTGTTGTTCGCGGCCAAGAATAT
Source organism: Terrimicrobiaceae bacterium (assembly GCA_049317665.1). Classification (GTDB taxonomy): domain Bacteria; phylum Verrucomicrobiota; class Verrucomicrobiia; order Chthoniobacterales; family Terrimicrobiaceae; genus JBBRHN01. The sequence continues at coordinate 11,096 of JBMOHW010000049.1, forward strand.
CCCTACCTCCCTTCGCCGCTCCCGCATCTCCGCGTATGCACTCCCGCTCCTAATTGCCATCGTCGGACTCGTTGACATCCTACCACCCGCACCCACCGGTGACGATCTCGCTAAAATGGCCTATCTCATCAGGGGCGATCGCAATTTTGTTACGACTCTCGAAGCGGCTCTCCCTCCGAAAGCCATGGTGTTTCAGCTGCCGTTTTCGTACTTTCCCGAGGCAAGCGCTCCCGGTCTTCCCGCCTACGAACATTTTCGACCGTACCTTTTTTCAAACTCGCTCAAGTTCTCATACGGGCACGTGAAGGGGCGGGGCCTTGAGGACTGGCAGAGAACAATTTTCGAACAACCCCTCCCTGATGCGCTGGCGGAGATTCAACGAAAAGGTTTCCAAGCGATCACCATTTACCGTCCCGCTTTTCAGGACAACGCCGTCAGTCTGATTGCGGAGCTTGAAAAGGCCGTGAAATTTCATCGGATCAATCACGCTGATGGAACACTCACGGCTCTGGTACCGGATCCGCAACCTTCACGAGTCGCGGAGCCCAGCAAGCCGTGATTTCTGCTGGATTCCATACGCTCAGGCATGCGGTTGTTGAGAGCCTAGTTAAGGATCTGGATGATTTTTGACTTCGATTCAGAGAGGGTATTATGTCATGTGCTTGACAATAAGATATGGCAGTCGCTTCTGCTAAACGGATCGTTCGCTGGCAGGCTTGCAGCAAGTGAAACAAGTGAGGGCGGGATTGCGCGTATCTCGGTCAAGTTGGGCTTCAAAGCCTACAGAACTCAATGTGTGTATCAAGTCATTCCCAAATTCGTGGAAAACAAGGTAATCGCCCTTCTTGCCCCATGGCATTCCATGAAAGCTTGGTGGCAGAAGGTGCTTCAACAAACCATCATCAAGCACGGCACGTGTTCGTGTTGCTCTTCCATCCCCCACTACGGGTACCGTAAAGATGCAAGCACCTCCCGGTCGTAGCACGCGGAATATTTCCCGCAGAGCCTTCACCGTGTCAGGGACATGCTCCAGAGTTTCGGAGTGCAGGACAATATCGAAAGAGTTGTCGCGATATGACAATGCCATCATGTCTTCCGACCTGGCCAGCGCATCCCCGCCAACATACTCGCTGTAGGAAAGAAGGGGCAACCTGGATAGAACAGAATGCATTCTTCCGCATGAGTTAATTTCAGCAACCGCCATCCGAGCGAATCTAGGCATGCGAACAGCGTGCGACAGATACGTGGCATCGGTGAGGTTTGTGGCACGCGCATATCGAAGTATGCAATCTGAAAAATACTGAGAACGGCGCGAGTTTCTGCATCGCAAGCACAGACTCCCTTCTCGTTCGTTGAAGAATCTGACCCAGTCAGAATCAATTTCCCACTGAGTCGCCAGTTTCCTGGATATAACCGGAACATGAATACGAGGCACCTTCGTCCCGCAAATCGAACATGATGGTTTCTGTGGCGAAAAGAGCATTTCAGGCAAACAATTTGTAGATAAGCGATCGTCCAATCGTGTCAGCAATTACGTGAGAGGCAGCGCGAAGGCTGCTGGTGCCAGCCCCGGCAATTTCCGCTCGAAGTGACAAGAACTCGGAAAGGGAAATATTCTGACAGGAAAAAGACATGGCATTTCGATGGATACGAAAGGAACAGAGATGCTTTGATGAAATGTGGCACGAGCCATGTTTAAGAAGGCGAAACCACATCTCCACATCAACCCAGTACAAGTATCGGGGATTGAAACCCCCGCCGGATTTGTTAAACGCATCCGCGCGAAAAAGGACTGTAACGGGCTCACCAATAGGATTGCGTCCTTTGTGGAGAAAATCAAAAATGATGTCCTCGCGTTGGAGCTGCCCAAAAGGCAATTTCCTTGGGAGAGCAAAGGACCTCTTCCCGTCTTCCGACAAGAGGTACCGCTGACAGGCGGTTAGTACTGCGCCATCTTTCGAAAGGATCTGTGCCTGGTGAGAAAGGCACCCGTCAGCCAGTATGTCATCCTGACCCATCACCTTGACAAAAACACCGGTCGCAAGGGCAATGCACCTGTTCCAGTTGGCAACCATTCCGAGACGTGAATCACTCGCCTGGATAACCCATCGAATGTGGTTATGGCGGGCCGCTGCATCCTTTGCAATATCCAGTGAATTGTCTTCCGAGCAATCATCGCAGACAATCACCTCAATGGGGGCCCATTGCTGAACCGCAAGAGACTCCAAGCATGCGCGTAAATACTTCGCGCCATTATACACAGGGATGCAAACCGTGACGCAAGGAGCGGGAATCATAGCTTTCGCGCAACAAGGATCGTGTATTCCATCAAGGGAGGGTGACCCTTCTGAACGCGATGTGTCCGATTTGATGGGAACAAAAACCAGCGACATTTGGACAGCTGGTTGAAGCGGACGGCGGCTTTTGATCCAAATGCTTTGGCAATCGCAGATGACAAGTCAGCCATCCATGCGGAAACAGGATTTTGTCCCCAAATCTCCAATATTTCGAACCGATATGATACTCTTGATACGAACTCCTCGTCGGAATACTCCCGAATGTGGAAACGATTCCACGGTTTGTCGGTGATGCTGGTCTTCGGATTGGTGATTATTCGGTTGGGAGTAGAAATGATAATGATCCCATTTCTTGAGAGGCACCTGTCATACTCGGTCAGCGCAGCCAGATCACGTTCTACGTGCTCTATAGTCTCAAGGCTGACTACGATATCTGCCCATCCATCGCTGCATGGGATTTCACACGCATTGCCTGTTACAAACGAGACTCGTTCGCAAGGGTGCAGTTGTGCTAATCGTATGGTGTCAGGGCTACTGTCAACCCCAAGCACGGCAGCAGCGCCACCGCGGTTTGCGAAAACAAGGGATCCCACTCCCGATCCACATGCACAGTCGAGGACCTTAAGCCCCCCAACCCGGTCCGCCACAAAGTCGTAGCGCGCTTTGTGTTCAGCTACCGTCCAAGGCGGCATGCAGCCATTCAAAACAAAACGTTCTGCCTCGATCATTTGGCTGTCAAGGTAGTCGGGCATGCTAGACGGCGCACGCCGTTTTTTTTAGTACCTCTCAAAGGTTGCACGAACATGCTTTCCAAATCAAAAAGCTTGAATGCGCCAATAAATAGCAGGCCAGTTCGGGCCGCATCCACCACTTCGGGGATAGCCGTGGATGTGATTCTTCCGGGGTTCAAGGTTGTCCTGTTCTCACCGAATCCACAACGTAAAGAGGACGGGCTTTGGCTTGGAAGTAGACTCGACAAGCATACTCCCCAACAATCGCCGTGACCACGATGTTTGCTCCAGCAACGATAAAGCCAAGAGAAATGAGCGAGGTCCATCCGGGCACTGTTTTCCCGCCAAAAAAGAGCCACCCTGAATAGACCCAACAGAGGTAGGCAAAACCGATCAGCACGACCGCCAAGCCCAAAGCCGCTGCAAACCGGATGGGGAGTTTGGAATACCCGAACAGACCGTCCAGTGCACCTTCAACCCGCCGCCACGGGATGTATCGGGATGTTCCAACATGGCGCTCCGGCCTGGAGTAGGGGATGCCGACCTGACGAAATCCAACCCAACTGCGGAGACACCGAATCATCCGATCATTCTCTGGCATGGATAGAATCAGTTTCGCAACCCTGCGACTTATCAGGCCGAAGTCACCGGCATCTGCAGGAATGCGATTTTCAGCCATTAGGTTGTGAAGCCGATAGAACATCGAGAAGAAAAATCGCATGATGGGCGATTCCTTGCGATTGGTTCTAATACCGTAGACCACATCGAAGCCCTGCTGGAACTTGGCGAGGAATTCCCCAATGAGTTCCGGCGGATCCTGAAGGTCCGCATCTAGAAAAACAACAGCCTCACCCGCAACATAACCGAGCCCCGCAGAAAGGGCCGCCTGATGGCCAAAATTTCTCGAGAGATTGACGAGTTTCCAACACAGCCCGCCACGGCACGGCAGCGTTGAGATGACTGCGGGAGTACGATCCGTGCTACCATCGTCGACAAAAACGACTTCAAAACAGTGCTCGGGAAGCCCTCGAACAACGTGTTCGATTCGCTGCCAAAGCACCGGAATCGTATGTTCCTCGTTGAGGACGGCAATGACTAGAGAAACAAGCATTGTTCCCTCTCGTATAGTTGATCTGGGGGTTGCTCGTCGAGAAACGATTTTGCATCGCTGCGAAAGAGCCGCTCGTTTGAGAATACACCTTTACCTCGACATTCGCAGGGGGAGCTATCAATTTTGGACCTTAATGTTTAGACGATCCGCGTTGATCTTCACCCTGCTGGCAGTCTTTCTGGGGGCAGCGTTCTTATGTTCGGGCCGCGTGGAAACACCCGCCATCCCGGCCAACCTCGCGAAGGCCCAAGACTTCCTTTCTGCGGCTGAGAGCATGGGTGGGCTTCCTTGGTGGAGCCCCATGTTTTTGCAAGGCACGAGCCTCGCTTTCGCGTGGTCGTCAATGACGGCAAATATCGTCATCCTTGTTTTCTCTGTGCCGATGGGGTTTTTAGTGGGGTCAAAAATGGCCGTGCTCGTCTTGATCGCAGTTGGGACAGTCGGCAGTTATTCGTTTTTGCGCACGTATACCAACGATCCCATCTCGGCCGCAATCGGGGCCACCCTCTTTCTCATCTCCCCGTCGCTCCTCACGAGGGCGTCAGCCCCCGACCACTTTGCCGTTGTTTGCTCGATGTCCCTCCTTCCCTGGGCGTTCTTCGGAGTCCTCCATTTTTTGCGTTCGCCCAGTGTCGTGACGGCCATCGCCGCTTCGCTTGCCTATGCGGCTGTCGTGCTTGCCTACGGAAAAACCGGCGTCATGGCCCTGCCGGCGGTCGGACTTTTCGCGCTGGTCGAACTCATGCGGTTGCCGAGGAACAACCGACCGAGTCTGCGGCTTTTCGTGATTGCGGGCGCCGCCTTTTCTCTTCTCGCTGTCGTTCCGAACCTCCCAGCCCTTCGCGAAACGGGATTTGTGGCGATGTTTCAATTTGGCCCGTTCGAAGGTTGGCAGCATGGGTTCAGCACAAAATCTGCGCTGGGGTGGATCGACCGCGATGGGATCCTCACAAGCGGCATTTCGCCGAGCTACGCCCCGACGACCGCCGGAGGCGGAACCTACCTCGGGCTTGCTGTCTTTTCCTGCCTGACGATTGCACTTTTCCTCGGAACCTTTCATTCCAGCGATCTCGGTCGTAAGGCCCGGAGCTTTTTAATTTTTGGCCTATTGATGTTTTGGTTTTCGTTCGGTCCGAAGAGTGTTTTGGGCGGACAGTTTGAGTTTCTTTCGCTATCACTCGGCGCCCCGGATTTCTCGCCAGCGTTGTCATGGTTCCTCGTCGTCGCACAAGTCTGGATGATTTTTCGACTCATACCGACCTCCTGTGTCTTTCGTCCCGCCATCGGGGCGGCGATCTCTGCTGTTTATTTGATCGTTCCAGGTTTCCGCCTCATCGAATGGCTGCCGATCTATCGAAACATTCGGGCACCGTTTGATTTTTTTCAGGTCACCGGTGTTCTGTGCGTCCTCTTCGCGGCGGCCATTGTGATCCGTCTGCTCCTCGGGAGTATTCCACGTCCCGTGCTCCGCTCGAGCCTTGCCGCCGCGCTCCTAGCCCTCACGATTTTGG
>JBMOHW010000050.1:0-16690 GCA_049317665.1 Terrimicrobiaceae bacterium
CTGAAGAGTTCGGACATTGCAATCCAGTCGATCTTCGGTCGGATCCATCCACTGATAAATGGCGGGTCAAAATGACTAATGTGGTTCGACGCCAGAATGAACGGCCCGCCGGGCAGTGGCGCAGAGTGCGTGACGCGAACCCGCGCTGCGGTCGTCAGCAGGATGCGGAGGAATCCGACAATCAGACGATAGAATACGTGGCGAAAAACTTTCCTGAAAAGATCCATTCCGGTCAGTTAGCCGGCTGAGTGAAGAAGCGCTTCTGCTTCGCTGTTATCTTGTGACCCAGCTTCTCAAGAACGAGGAGCATATCCTCCCAGACTTTGCGCTTTTCCCCGATCGACTGATTCCGCAGAAGATACGCCGGATGGTAGGTCACCATCACCGGAATGCCTTGAAACTCCAGCCAGCGGCCTCGCAGGTCTTTCATGGGCGATGTGTCCTGGAGCAATCCCTCGACGGCCGTTGCTCCCAAAGCCACGATGGCTTTTGGCTGAATGAGCCGAATTTGTTCGTTGAGCCAAGGGAGACACGTCTGCATTTCGTCCGACTTCGGCTTGCGGTTTCCGCTCTCCCCGTCCGGCATATCCGGGCGGCACTTGAGAACGTTGGCGATGTAAATATCGCTGCGTTCAAAGCCCATGGCTTGGATGATTTTTGTCAGCAGTTGTCCAGCTCGACCAACGAATGGCTCGCCCTGTTCGTCCTCATCCGCACCAGGAGCCTCGCCCACAAACATCAAATCCGCCTCGGGATTTCCGACACCGAAAACCACCTGCGTTCGGGAGCGAACCAAATGCGGACACCGCGTGCAGGCCAAGGCTGCCTCCCGGAGGGATTCGAGCGTCCAAACTTGCGCCGAAGCGGGGACGTTGGCTGCCGTATCAACACTCGGCTTGCTCCGACGCAACTTCGTCAGTGCACTCGAAGATGCGCGTGGAGGTTTCTTGAGTCCCCGCTTCATCGCCTGAAGAGCAGGCAGCGTTTTGTGGAGGGCATCTTGGAAGCGATCGGACATGACGCCCGCGTTCTATCAGGGCCCCGCACCCTTCGGCGAGCGGGTTTTTGGATCTCGAGAACGCGCGGCGCATTCTAGGCCAGACAATCCCAAACGAATCGCTACCATCGTCCTCGTGCCTACCGCCGTTCCAGACCACTACGCCGTTCTCGGACTTGGCCGGCGTTGCAGTCGGGAGGAAATCCGCATCGCCTACCGGATCCTCATTCGCGAAGCCCATCCCGACGTCGCCGGATCGATCCCGGATGCCACCGAGCGGGCGCAAGCGATCAATGCCGCGCACGAGGTCCTCAGCGATCCCGCCAAACGCAGGGCCTACGACAAGGAACTGGCGGAAAGCGAACCGAAAAGGGCACCCACGCCCGGCAGCGGAAAGTCGGAACGCAATATCTCCCAAGATGCAAATCTCCGAATCGAAGACTTTCTCCGCGGCACCTCTCTCAAAATTCTCGTCAAAGATCCTGCCAATCCTCACGGGGCGGAAACCTACATGCTCGACGTCCCGCCGAATACGGCTCCGGGGACACGATTCCGGATCCCGCGTGAAGATCCGTTCGCCGGAGGATTCGTCATTGTTCGAGTCCGCCCCCTCGCCGGTTATCGCTTTAAGGTGCGCGGATCCGATCTCCGTTGCGATCTTCGCATCAGCCCACAACGGGCGTCTCAGGGCGGCTCCGAGGCGATCCCCGGTGCTCTCGGCAGGCCGGTGCGCATCACGATTCCGCCGAATGTCACACGCGGAACGGTTTTGCGAATCCCGAACGAAGGCCTTCCCAAGACCCGCGGAGGACGAGGCGATCTCCTTGTCCGGGTGACCTACCGCCCAGAGGTCCAGATTACCCGGCGATAGATTCGAGGGTTTCTACCTCAACGGGACCGGACGATCGCTGAGGAGAAACTCCTGCCCGGTCCGCGCCGGTCGGCCGGGGATGCCCGGAGTGGCAAAGGAAATCTTGCCATCGGGCGCCACGATCGATTGGCCGGGAATCCGGAGTTTCAAGAATCCCACAGAGGCCAACACCCCGCTGGCATCCCAAAAGACTGTATTCTCGCGGACAAGATCCCGATGGTTGGCGTCGATGCCAACGGTGAGTATCACTTGCGCCCCGTCGGCACTCAAATTCTTTTCAACCACGCGGCCGACTGCGACATCCCGATACGTCACCGGCGCGCCCGCTTGGATAGTGCTCTTCGGGGTAACGATGTTCACCAAAAAACCACTTTCCTCGTTGAGAAGCTCCGGTTGCCCTTCCACTTTCGCCGTGAAGGTTTCCGCGAAAGCCCCGGTTCCGGGCACGCATTCAATATAGACCCCACTCACCAGCGTCTCGATTCCGGTCATTCCTTGCAGAGACAACTGAGGCTGCACGATGGCGAACTCCGCGCCTTTCCTCCGCATGTCGTCATAGCCCGCATCAAATCGCGCGATTACCTCGACCTGAGTTCCCACCGGACGCACACTCTCAACCAATCCGACCGGCACCCCCAACCGCCGAAGCTGAGTCTTTCCCGCTAGCAGCCCCTGCCCTCGCGGCAGAAGGATACGCAGAGCGGGCGACACCGCACGGGCCGCTGATTCGCTGGCGAAGAGGGTGAACTTGGCCCCGTCCTCGACCCCGATACGCTTTTCATTTCCGTCACCGAAATTATCAAAGGCAAGCCCGCCCCGCAGTGCCGCCTCGAGGCTTTCGACCTTGACGTCCAAAACACCCGGCCCGGCCGTCACGGAAAACGCCGGCACAAACCAAAATCGCGATTTCGTATTCAACGAATTCCGAAAGTCCTCCCTTACAACCACCCGCAAAACGGCAGCACCGGATGCATCGCGAAACTTTTCGGTCACGCGCCCGGCAACGAGCCCGCGGAAAAAAACCAAAGTTCCCGCATCGACACGTGGCAGGGTGGAAGCACCGAGGAGAACTTCAACCCCACCTTTCTCTGCCGCCACCTGATCCCAAGCCTCAGCATTTCCCGACCGGACAGCAAACTCCTTCGCTGCCGCCCCCGTCCCTGGCTCCCACTCGATATAGACACCCGTCAACAACGTATCGAGTCCGGTCACACCCGCAAGGCTGGCCTCCGGTCGCACAAGTCTCAGCACCGAACCCTCGCGGGCCAGTCCGAAAAAATCTGAACCTATTCGAGCCGTCGCCCGCACTGTTCCGGTCTTCGTGTCGAGTCGCACACTTTCCACAAGGCCGATTGGGAACCCGGAGAAACGAATCGTCGTCGCACCGGCCTGCAGCCCTCGTGCATCATCGAATGTCAACGCAATCTCCGGCCCATCCATCCGCGCCGCGAGTTCCGTGGGAGCCAGATGAAAATCCATCCCACCCTTCGCCACCTCCCCTTTCCCGGAAAACTCATCAAAAGCGATCCCCCCATCCACCAACGCCTCCAGACCTGGCAGACTCAGCGTGACGCCCTGCGTTCCGACCGTGACACTTGTCGCCGGGAGCATCCAAAACCTTGATGTTGTCCGAACCAACCCAGCATGGGCCTCGTTGATAAGAATCTGGAGGAACGGCTTCCCTTGGTCATCCACAGCCTTGTCGCGCACGATACCGACCCGCACACCCCGACGATAAACCGGCGTTCCACGTGCCAGAAACGGAATATCCGACGCCCGCAAACGCAGGACCATGGCCGGGCCGTCGAGCGGCTCCAGCGGCGCCTCCGAAAGGCCCTGGAAACTCCGAGTCTCCGGCCCGTCGCCTGCCTCGGCCTGGATGGAATTTCCCTGAATGATCGCATCCAACCCGGTCGTCTGACGGATTGAGATCACCGGTTGGTCGATCCAGAACGAGGAATTCTTGCGCGCTAGATTCGAAGCGAAGGCCTTCAAGCGCACTTTCACCTGCACCCCTCCGAGGTCCGTGTCCAGGCGAACACCGGTCACACGACCGGACGTCACTCCTCGATAGATCAATGCCGTTTTCCCAGCCTCAATCCCGGGCGCCTCGGCGAAATGGATCTCGATTTCCGGCCCCTGCGATTTCCAATTCGACCACAGGAGCCAGATGCCCGCCGCTGCCGCGATCGCGGGGAAAATCCACGCCCAGATGCGATGGATCCTCGGCGCCCGGACCAACTGGCCATGATCTTCTCGTTCCTCTCGATTCATGCTGTCACCGGTTGCCATATCATTTTTGCTTCATAAAACTCCGCTGCAAAAAGCGAGCACAGCAGGACGGCCGCAAAAAACAAGCCTCCCGCCTGGGCCTCCACACTCGCAAGGATTCCCAATTGCCCGACCGCCACCAACACGCCCAGTAAAAAAATGTCGATCATCGACCACGTTCCAATCTGATGAAGAATCCGAAGAACCACCGTTCGCTCGCGCTGGAGTTCCCCGGAACCGTGCATCAGGAGGAGCCACGACATGCTGACGAGTTTGAGAAATGGGATCATCACGCTCGCGACAAAGACAACCCCGGCCACGGGCGCCAGTCCCGAGTCATAGAGTTCCTGCACCCCGCCCATCACTGTGAGCGGGGCCACATCCCCGGCGACCGTCATGATCATCACCGGCAGAATATTTGCGGGGATGTAAAGAATCAGCCCCGCGACGACCAAGGCCCGCGAGAGCTCGAGGCGGGTCGAGTTTGTCATCGCAGTTCGGCCAGCCTCCGTTCGAGCCACTCCCGATCCATCAATTGAGCCAGAGCCAAGGAGCAGACGCCGAGCAGCGCGATCCACACGATTCCCGCATCCCAATAAACCGTGCCCAGCATGTCGAGCTTCACAACCGCCACACCACACGCGATGCCAAAAACCGGAACGAGACTCCACGGCGCAATCACTTCGCCGAGCCGCGCCGCCGCCGCAACCCCGGGCCACCGCCTTCCCACACAGCAACTCCCTGCCACATACCAGACGGCGGCCAAATGCAATGCGGGTGCCGCGATCGCACAGAAAAAAACCAAGATCGCCACCGGCCAGAACCCCTGCTGCACCAATCCCACGACTCCCGTGATCATCAAGTTCGACTGCGTATTTCCGGCCACATCAAACGTGAGGATCGGATACACATTCGCCAGCACACACAGGATCAATCCCGTCGAAGCCATTGCCCAGAGATGATGAGAAGGATTTCCCCGATGGAGTCGCTTCACGGTCGTCCCACACCGCCCGCACCGAAGTTCCTCTCTCGGCTGGAGTTCGCGATCTTGGATCGCGGCCGCGCACAAGGGACACGACAAACACTCCGCCGAATCGCTCATGGAGCAAACGACTCTTGCGGCGTAAGCTTTTGCACCGAGCCGACCGTCGGATGATTCTTGATGATCTCAGCAAGCCGAATCGCCGAGGGTTTCAGGATCCGCTTTTTCGTAACCGGGTCCATCGTTGAGAGTCCGAACGTGGCCTTGTAGCCATAGTGCCATTCGTAGTTATCCGCGAGCGACCAGGCAAAATATCCACGCACGTCGTATCCATCCCGAATCGCCCGACCGACCGCTGCCAGGTGGTTCTGGACATACCATTCGCGCTTCGCATCATTCGGCGTCGCAATCCCGTTCTCGGTGATCATCATCGGCTTCCCATAACGCTTCGCGACCCGCTGGATCTCCTTGTAGAGCCCATCGGGGTCGATCCGCCATCCCATCATGGTGTATTTTTTTCCGCGCATGCTCGGCCCCGCCAGCAGCGAAATCGGGCCGGGGGCCTGCGAGTAATAGTAGTTGATTCCCAGAATATCACACACGTCGTAGATGCGATCGAGATGGTCCGTGTTTCCGTGAATCATGGTGTTGTAGATCAACCCACCCGGATCGAGCGGCGCGCGCTCCCACCACGGCAAGGCTTCCACACTCACGACCTTGGCCGAGGGTTTGATCGCCTTGATCCGCGCCGCCGCATCCCGAAACATTCCCGTGCTCGCATCGATGGCCTGCCAATAATGCCCGAAGGCCAGCGACATCGCCGGCGGCCACTGGCCGACAATGTAGGCTGTCGTGATCTGTCCGTTCGGCTCGTTCTGCGGCGCGTAGAACTTCACATACGGCGCCGTGGCCTTCACCATCTTGGTCACATAGGCATTCCAACGCTCACGCGCCATCGGGTGCAGCCAGTTCGACGCCCCCGGATTCTTCTTGTCGTAGAGCCAGTCCGGAAACGTGAAATGCCACAGACATACCACCGGCTCGATGCCCAGATTTCTCAACTCCCGCGCCATCCTCACATAGCCCGCGATCGCCTCTTCATTATAGACGCCGGGCTTTGGCTCGACACGAGCCCACTCGATGCTGAAACGATAATGCGTCGGCCGGATTTTCTTCAGCGCCTCCAAATCCCTCTCGAAATCCGTCCAGCTAAACAGCGCATCCCCCCTCGGCGGCGCCTTTTTCTGCGAGACCAAAACATCCCAGTCCGTCGAAAAATACTGCGGCGTTCCGGACTTCACCGCCGGATTCTCATACTGGTAGCTCGCGGTCGAAATCCCCCAGGCAAACTTCTCCGCACCCTTCGGCGGCGGAATCGCCCCGGACACTTTCGGAGCCGGATCAAACCGTCCCAGCGGATTGATCGGATTCACACACCCGGTCAACAACGATACAAAAACCAAGAGCGGCCAGCATTTCATTCCTGCCACCTCACGGCATCCTCACCGACCTGTCAAAACGGAAAAAATAAAATCCACCCCGCCTTGCACAAAATGGACGAGTCCGCTCACGTGCTCGGGACAGTCCCATTTATCAAACTCCATGACGGATTTTCCAGCCGCATGAAACCGGTTCACCTCTTGAAAATCATCACGGCCACGCGCCCCGGGACCCGCGAAAAGCGGGTGCGCGAAGTCCTCGAAACCATGCACGATAAATGGAATCGTGGCCCTCAGAAGCGCCAGCCGATGACTTCTTCTAAGGTCATTGCCGGGAAGCAACGGTAAGCACACGGACCCAGTTCCGTTAATCGGTTTTCCCTGCATGGCAGGGCAGACGCATCAAAATGCTGTTCCGAATCGGACCATTCCGGAGAGCATCTTGACAGCATATTACTGTGATGCTATGACAGCACCATGAGAACGACGGTTACGTTGGATCCTGATGTGGAGAACATCCTGCGGGAAGAGAGCCTCCGCACGCGGACAAGTTTCAAGCAGGTCCTGAACGCAGCCGTTCGCACGGCCCTCCGCCCGCACACGGCGAAGGCGCCCAAGCTTCTGCCACCCCGGTCTCTCGGCCTGGCCAATGGAATCGATCCTCGTGATCTCGGTGGGCTTGCCGATGAAATGGAAGCCGAGGCCTACCTGAAAATCGCCCGCCGTCGGCAATCGTGATTCTGCCCGACGTCAATCTCCTCCTGTTTGCCGTCAACTCGGCATGCCCCGACCACACACAGGCACTGGCTTGGTGGAAAGGCCTTCTGGCAGGAAATGAGCGTATCGGGCTTCTCCCAGTGGTTGGCTTTGCCTTCGTCCGCCTGAGCACAAACCGGAAGGTATTTCCGGAGCCACTCGCCGTTGCCGATGCGTTTGGTTACTTGGAGAATTGGCTGCAATTCCCGAATGTTTTGTGGGTCGGGACAGAGGCTGAGGATCTCGCTGTGGCCAAGAAACTTCTGCTCTCAGCCGGCACCGGAGCCAATCTGGTAACCGACGCACAAATCGCTGCGGTTGCGCTTCGCCTCAAAGCCAAGGTGCACACGGCGGACGCCGATTTCAGCCGGTTTCCCACCGTGAAATGGGTCAACCCCTTGCAGCCCGGCCGGTGACACTACGGGGGAATCAGCAAAGGGGGCCCCGGGGGTTCATTGAGCAAAACCAAGCCCAGCTTGCCTACGCTTACAATTCGGTAAACCGCTAACGTTAGGACACTTAATCAATCAATTCCCGTCTACGGAAAAGCTGGCGATGCAGGAGTATGCACCCTTCCCCCCGGTTCCAAACGCCTTTTGCCCCTGAAAGAAGCCGATGTCTGCGTCAAAAGCTGGCTCGATCAGCCCTACACCCGGATCCTGAAACCCACAGAGAGGCACTGGACCATTTTCCAGCGTATGCTCCAGCGGCTCCGACGACCGCCAAGCGCTGAACGCACCTCGCGGAGCTGCCACGGTTATCAAAGAGCGAGGAGTAAACCGTTTCGCGCCGGGAGACATTTATCTTATGGGTCCGACCCCATTTGTCTTATCCGCGGGGGCTGGACATCAGGGCGTCTCGCGGATTTCAAACGTTCCGGAATACGGCCAGAAGCCATCTGTGGAATCGTAGTCCTGCGCTGTGAACCAACCTTGCGTGGGCGTCCTGAACTTCAGGGAAACCGTAAGAATGAGGTTCAAGCCGTCCATCGCGACAAGGAATTGTTGGTTGTGAAGCCCCGCAGTCGTCACATAGGCAACAATGTTACCAGCGGGTGCTCCATCGAGCCGCACAGTCCCGAGGGGCTGAGTCATATTGATCTGCCCCCGTGACCTAAACGGCCGAATCCGCGGAGACGCCCCTAGGTTTTCTCATCCTCGAGCCAGCGACAGTAAGTATCGACGAGAGCGTTCGAGATTTCGTTGAGGCGGAACTGTGTGCGGTCGAGGTATTGATGCAGGCCGGATTTAAAGACATCCTGAATTGTCGTGTAGTCGAGGCTCGAGCGCAGCATTCCGGAGAGTCGTTCGGCGTCGTTGCTGAAGTGCGAGCGGTCGCACCCCGAGATCTGGTGGAGGGCGGCGTCGAGCGCATCCACACAAAACCGCAGCGAGCGGGGAAACGAATCGTGCAGAATCAAAAATTGCGCGACTTCCCAGCTCGTCACCTGTCCGTGCGAAATCTTGAGAAACGCCTCGAGTGCGCTGCAGGACCGCAGGACGGCCATCCATTGGGTGACGTCGACCGTGCCACCGACCTGTTCTCCGCTCGGGAGCAGGATGTGATACTTGATATCCAGGACCCGTGACGTCGAGTCTGCGCGCTCCAGGAATTTCCCGGCCTGCAGGAATTGCCACCCCTCCCCGTGCGTCATAGTCGCGTCGGTGATCCCTTGGAACGAGTGCAGGCTGTCCACCAGCGATCGGTAGAAGTCGATCGGGCTTTCGACATAAGCCGCCCGCGAGGCCGGGCTGAGAAGATAGAGGTAAAGGCGATTCAGTTGCTCCCACATCTCGCTCGAGATTTGCTCGCGAACGGTGCGGGCATTTTCCCGCGCCAGAGTGATGCACGAGAGAATCGAGTGCGGGTTCTTTTTTTCAAACGTCACGAATGCCATCACCGTATCTCCGGAGATTCCCTCGTGGATCTCGCTGAAGAGTTCCTGATCCTCCAGCGTCGCGAGAATCGGCTGCCAATACTGTTGGACCGTGCCGCCGTTTTGATCTTCGAAATCGAGGAGGAGCTGGATATTGACGTCGAGAATACGGGCACTCGTTTCCGCGCGCTCCATGTAGCGGCTCAGCCAGAAACACGCATCGGCGACCCGGCTCAGCATGGCTCGGCCTCCTCATCGAGCACCCAAGTATCCTTGCTTCCTCCGCCCTGCGAGGAGTTCACCACGAGCGAGCCTTTCCGCATCGCGACCCTCGTAAGCCCACCGGGGATGATAACGGTTTTCTCACCGGATAAAATGTAGGGCCGCAGGTCGACATGGCGGCCCTCGACGCGCCCATCGCAATAGCAGGGCGAGCGGGAAAGCTGGATGACAGGCTGCGCGACGTAGCCGCGGGGGTCGGCCACGATCGCATCGCGGAACTTGGCGATTTCCTCGCGAGAGGCTTGCGGGCCAATCATCATTCCATATCCCCCGCTCTCGTTCGCCGCTTTCACGACAAGATTCGGAAGATTCTCGAGAATGTATTTCCGGTCCGAGTCCACAGCGGAAAGGAACGTCTCGACATTGGGCAGGATCGCTTCCTCACCGAGGTAAAACTTGATCATCGCCGGCACGTAGTAATACGTCACTTTGTCATCGGCCACGCCGGTTCCTAGCCCGTTTGCGAGACTCACATTTCCGGCACGATAGGCCTCGACGATCCCGGGCACGCCGAGCACGGAGTCCTTGCGAAACACTGTCGGATCCAAAAAATCATCATCGATCCGGCGATAGATCACATCGACCTGTTTGAGGCCCTTCGTGGTCTTCATGAACACCCGCGAATTTTGCACCACCAAGTCGGGCCCGACCACGATCTCGATGCCCATCGCCCGGGCCAGAAACGAATGCTCGAAATACGCGGAGTTGTAGATCCCCGGTGTGAGCACGACGACCGTCGGATCGGGATTGCCATGCGGCGCGACGTGGCGCAGAGCGGCGAGAAGTTCCTGAGGATATCGGTCGACCGGACGGACCGAATAGCGACTGAACAACTTCGGGAAAACCCGCTTCATTGCCTGTCGGTTCTCCAGAAGATACGAGACGCCCGAGGGACACCGTCCGTTGTCCTCGAGAACCATGTAGCGACCGTCCGCCCCACGGATTAAATCGGTCCCGCAAACATGGATATAGATATTATGCGGCACGTCGAATCCCACGAGTTCGGGCCGAAAGTGCTTCGCGCTCCGGACGATTTCCGCTGGGATAATGCCTTCTTTGACAATGCGCTGGTCGTGATAGATGTCGTGCAGAAAGTGGTTCAACGCCATCAAACGCTGCACCAACCCCCGCTCGATGACCTCCCATTCCGCGGCGGGAATGATCCGCGGGATCAAATCGAACGGCATGATGCGCTCCGTCCCCTCGTCCCCACTGTAAACGGTGAACGTCACGCCCTGATTCAGGTAGGATCGCTCGGCCAGCGAAAGCTTGCGATCAAACTCCGAGAGCTCCATCTCGGAGAAACGCTCACGAATCAACCGATAATGAGGCCGCACGGAACCGTCGGCCGAAAACATCTCGTCGAAAAACCGCCCCGCCTCATACTGATCAAAAAGCCCCTGCATCCGGCGGGTCACGATGGACGAGGAAGGAGATGATGAAAAGCCGAAAGTTGACAGATCTCAATCCTCGGTCGCGGCCAGCGGATCCCCTTCGAGCGGACTCGATTTCCCTTTGAACTTCGGGTAAACAAAACGGGCCGATACCGAATTGCTCCGGGTATTCCCCCGGGCGCGGGCGACTCCATTTTTCGCCAAAAACTCGAGGGATCCGCGAAGCAGGTTCGTTCCCAGACCGCGATTGCGATACTCGTGAAGCACACACGGACCGCTCAGAAGGTGATTGGCCGATTCCGGATCTGCGTTCATCACCGAGGCCCCAATGACACGGTTCCCATGCACGAGAACGACACACGGCGGCTCAGGCAATTCGAAAGCCTCCGCGACTTCCGCTCCGAGCTTCTCGCCCAGGCTTTTGGTCACATCGCTCCAAGAGGAGTCCATCGCCATTGCGCTGATGACCACCCGCGACACGGCGGCGGCGTCATCTTTGGTTGCCTGCCGGAGAACCAACGGCGCAACCTCAATTTCGGGCTTCGGGAGACACGCGGTCTCCCACTCAAAACAAATCCAAGGGATCATATGCTGAATACGAGCGATTCCGTCTCGCGGATCAGGACGCCCCCTGATCGTCGCGGCTGACCCACCAGACGCAGCCGAGGATCAAAGTCGATAAAACGGTAAAAGCCGAAAGAGTAAGCATAGTTGCAGGCGCGGAATCCCAAGTTTTGGGAGATTCGTCAACACGATTTGTTCAGAGTCGGAGACCTCAGTCAATGGAAACCCCGAAAAAATCTCGGAAGACAGCCCGATAAACCTCGCGCTTGATCGGGGGAACCCACTCGACCCGGAAGTCTTTCGGAGCCAGCCAGCGGAAAGACTGGAACTCTTCTTGATCCACCCGGATTTTCCCCAAAGCCGCCGACTCGATTTCTGCGAGAAAATAGGTTTGTTCCTGTCCGTCAAAGCCCTCCTTCCGAAAGCCACGACGGAACTCATAGCGGTAAGGCCCCTTCTGACTGATGATCCTGTAGTCCTTCGGGCCGAGAGAGATTTCCTCCTCGACCTCGCGCGCAAGCGCAGCCGCCGAGTCCTCGCACGCCTTGGCCCCGCCCTGAGGGAACTGCCACGACCCGTCGAAGCTGACTCGCTCACAAAGAAGGACGAGACCATCGGCACGGGTCAGGATGAGAGCCACGTTGGAGCGGTAATGCAGCATGCGCGGAATAATAGCGGAAAATCGAAGCCCTCGCAAACTGGAAGCTTGTCACCGGGCAGCATGGTGCGATCAATGGGGGAGGAAACTGCCATGAAATATATCATCATCCTTCTCTTCGCCCTTTCCACCTCGGTTCACGCCCAAACTCCTGCTGCTTCGCCGGATCCCAGCGAGGCACAGGCGCCGGACCGCGGGGTCTGGCGGGCCGAGCTCCCAGGCGGCACATTCATCGCCGCGCTTTCGTCGATCACGACGGTCAGCACACACGAATACGTCGTGGACGGATCAGCCCGGGTCACCGAGGTCAGCGTGGGCATGATTGGCTCCGTGCAGGCGCGGTTTTACTTCCTCGAGCCCAACACGCCCGGCACAC
Source organism: Terrimicrobiaceae bacterium (assembly GCA_049317665.1). Taxonomy (GTDB): domain Bacteria; phylum Verrucomicrobiota; class Verrucomicrobiia; order Chthoniobacterales; family Terrimicrobiaceae; genus JBBRHN01. The sequence goes on from JBMOHW010000050.1 coordinate 12,467, forward strand.
CCGATGGCATCGGCCAATCGACAATCAATTTCGTCCAGGACAAACTCACCGAGGCGGCCGACCGAACCGGGACCGACGTTTGGAAAAAAGTCGTGAAGAAATACCCCGAAGCCACCCACGCCCACACGGTCGAATATCGACTGGACTCGAAGCAAACTCTCGCCAAGCTCTTTAAGAGTCTCGAAACGGCTTGGATGCGCGGCCGGGGTGCCACATTCAAACCTTGAACGCCGCGAGGCAAGCGTCCATTGTCCGCGCTCAAGACCTGAACACTCCGTTGTCCATTCCTTCTTCCACGCATCACAAGCCGACTCACGAATGCGGAGTCTTTGCTGTCTTCGGTCATCCCGATTCCGCCCTGCTCACCTACTACGGGCTCTTCGCCCTCCAGCACCGCGGCCAGGAAAGTGCCGGAATCGTCTCGGCCAAGGGATCTGAGCGCGCCTTCCAATCCCACAAGGGCATGGGACTGGTCTCGCAGGTTTTCCCTGCCGACGAGCTTGAGCGGCTCACGGGCACCCGCGCGATCGGGCACGTGAGGTATTCCACCACCGGATCGAGCACACGAAAGAACGCCCAGCCATTCGTTGTTGATACCGCCCGGGGCCAACTCGCCATTGCTCATAATGGCAACCTCGTTAATGCCGCTTCCCTGCGATCTGAGCTTGAGGCCCGGGGATCGATTTTTCAAACAACCGTGGACAGCGAAATCGTTCTTCATCTCCTCGCCCAACCTCAGGGAGCTGGCGGCGGGCTGGCCTCGCTCCGTCGGCTCGAGGGCGCGTTTTCCATCGTTCTCATGGGTGAGCGCGAGATCATCGGATTTCGCGACCCTCACGGATTCCGCCCCCTCTGCCTCGGCAAGCTCGACGGAGCCTACGTCCTCTCCTCGGAGAGCTGCGCTTTTGATCTGATCCACGCCGAATTCATCCGCGACATCGAACCGGGGGAAGTCGTCATCATCGACAGCAACGGCATCCGCAGCGAATGGCCGTTCAAGGCCTCGCGCAGCGCATTCTGTATTTTCGAGTATGTCTATTTCGCCCGCCCGGATAGCAACATCGACTCGGTCAACGTGAGCAAGGTTCGCGTGGAAATGGGTCGCGAACTCGCCCGGCGCCATCCGGTGGAAGCCGATCTCGTTGTGCCAGTCCCGGATTCCGGAATCTATGCCGCGTTGGGATTCTCGGAGGAACTCGGAATTCCCTTTTACCCAGCCTTTGTCCGGAACCACTATATCGGTCGCACGTTCATCCAGCCGACCCAGTTGATTCGCGACTTCAATGTCCGCGTGAAACTTAACCTCATCCGGGAGGCCGTGGAGGGGAAGCGGGTCGTCGTCGTGGACGATTCAATCGTTCGGGGGACGACCGCCCGGACCCGCGTGATCAATCTCCGTGAAAACGGCGCCAAGGAAGTCCACATGCGGATCAGTTGCCCCCCACACAAACACGCCTGCTACTACGGCATTGACTTTCCCGACCCCGAAAAACTCATCGCCAACCAGTGCACACAGGAAGAAATCTGCACCTACCTCGGCGCTGACTCCATTGGCTATCTCGACGTCGAAGGCATGGTCCGCGCGACGGGTCGACCCACGAACGACTTTTGCATGGCTTGTTTCACGGGAGAATATCCTGTCCCGTTCGATGAGAACTTCGATAAACTTATCATGGAAAAGCGCCGCGAAAAAGCACGCCTACTGGAACCGCCTGAACAACGCTTGCTGTAATGAGAGCCCGTAAAATCAAGGCCTACGCCGCCGCCGGCGTCGATGTCGATCTCGGCAACAAATTTAAAAGCGGAATTCACGCCCTCGTCCGCTCGACTCATGGACCCGAGGTCCTTGGAAAAATCGGGGGCTTCGGTGGACTCTTCCGGGCAAATTTTTCGGATATGCGTGATCCGGTCCTTGTCTCAAGCGTCGACGGGGTGGGGACAAAATTGAAGGTCGCATTCGCCACGAACCGGCACGACACGATTGGCCAGGATTTGGTAAATCATTGCATCAACGACATCGCTGTGATCGGAGCCCGGCCCCTGTTTTTCCTGGATTATGTCGCCGGGGAACGACTTGATCCCGCGACTTTCCAACAGCTCTTGAAGGGCTTTGCCAAGGCCTGTCGCGCGGGCGGTTGCGCCCTGATCGGCGGAGAGACAGCCCAAATGCCGGGAATGTACCGACCCGGCGAATATGATGTCGCGGGAACAATCGTCGGCGTCGTGGATCGACCCAAACTCCTCGATGGTTCGAAAATCAAGGTCGGAGATGTCATTGTCGGACTTCGCGGAAACGGCCTCCACACCAACGGTTATTCCCTCGCGCGAAAGATTCTTCTCGAAGTCATGGGTCTCTCGCTCGGGAAGGTCGCTCCAGGAACAAAAAAGACACTCGGCGAGGAACTCCTCCGCGTCCATCCCAACTACCAACCTCTCATGGCGTCCCTGCCGCCGGGTGTGCTCCGAGGAGCCGCACACATCACTGGCGGCGGACTCGTAGACAACATTCCCCGCGTCCTCCCGAAGACCTGCCGCGCCGTCATTTCCAAAAACGCTTGGGCTATCCCTCCCCTCTTCGACCTCATCCGCTACGGAGGCAATGTGCCGGAGGCCGAAATGTATCAGGTTTTCAACATGGGGATCGGCATGGTCCTGATCGTCCCCGCCTCCCGGGCGGCCGAGATCGTCTCGCTAACAAAGGGCATCGCCATAGGCAGCATCACCGCCGGATCGGGCGACGTCGTTTTGGAATGACCGGCGCGAACAGGAGACTCCGCGCGTGAAACTCTGGAAACGAAAGCCTGCCCTTGGCCTCGGCCTCGGCGTGGGTCTCGTCGGTGCTGTCGCGCTCGCCGTCCGCTACGGTCTCAAGCGGGCCTCACGCGAGCCCATCCCCGATTCAATTTCCCCAGCGATCTTTGCCACCCGAGTCGCACTCACCCGCCATGGGGAAATGATCTATCACGTTTCCGGAGCTGGCTCGCCCATCGTTTTTCTTCACGGCATTTTCCTCGGCGCTTCGTCCTACGAATGGTCAAAAATCTACCCCCGTTTTGCCAGCGACCATGAGGTGATCGTTCCCGATCTTATCGGCTTCGGCGAGTCCGAGCGTCCGTCCACAACGATGGATGCCGCAGACTATGCCTCGAGCTTGGCCGACTTCCTGCGCGAGGTTTCCCCGGCCCAACCTCCCGTGGTGATCGCGAGCGGACTCACCGCCGGCATTTCACTCCTCCTCGCCGCGAGCCATCCCGAGTCGGTGTCGCAATTGATTCTCCTCCTGCCAACCGGCTTGAAGGAATCCGGAAATTGGCGGGCCATGGGAATGCAAGCCCTCAGCGGGCTCCCCGGCGTGAATCGGTTCGTTTACCGGAACTACCTTGCACGCACCTCGTTCATCCGCGGCTGGCTTTCGCGATTCGCACTCAGCGATCCCTCGCGGCTCACCGACGAGATGGTTCACATCCTCTCAACATGCGCTCACCAATACGGTGCCGAACACGCGATCCTCGGATTCCTGCGCGGTCGCCTTGCCTTCGATATCGAAGAGCGACTCGACGAGGTCCAAGTGCCGGTCAACATCCTCTGGCCCGAAAAGGCCTCGGGCTTCTCCAGCGAGGCCGGCGGATTGCTCAGCAAAAAAATCGCCCGCTGCGGATTCGAGGTCCTGCCAGACACGGGAGTTCTCGCCGCCCTCGAAACCCCGGATCTCGTGGCCGCGGCCATCGAGGGATCGCTCCACGGCGAGCTTCCGGACCTGGCGTGATTTTTTGTTTTCTTTCCGTGTGTTTCTCCTCCCGCTTGTGATAAAAACTCGGAGCTTCGCCGAGTGAACGTATCCGACCTTCGTGAGATTTTGCAGTATGTGCCCCGATTCCGGGAGCGCACATTCGTGGTTGCCGTGGATGGCGAAGTCGCGGCCTCGGAAAATTTTTCCAACGTCCTGCTCGACCTCGCCGTTCTTCGCTCGCTGAGTATCAAGGTCGTTCTTGTCCATGGGGCAAGTTACCAAATCACGAAACTTTCCGAATCGCGTGGCGTTGCGGTGTCGAATTCGGACGGAATTGGCGTGACCGACTCCGAAACCCTCCAGCTCAGCATCGACGCGGCGATCCGGCTGACGAATGAGATCATGGAGGGGCTTTCCTCGGTCGACCTGAGGGCCGCCTATATCAACGCGCTCATCGCCCACCCCGCCGGAGTGCTGGGTGGCGTGGATCAGCA
>JBMOHW010000051.1:0-16669 GCA_049317665.1 Terrimicrobiaceae bacterium
TCTCGGTGCAGCCCACAAAGAATACCTACCTCCGCTACGGCTTCTATGATGGCAACGTCGCCAAGGGCGTGCAAACCGGCATGACCGGTCCGCAGTTCAACGGCTACACCTTCAACATTTGGGAAGCCGGAGCCGACTGGATCATCAACGACCGTTATCCCGGTCAAGTCGGCGCCGGTCTCTGGTATCAGAGCGGCGTGCTCGAAGGCCCCAATGGCATCGCGCAAAATGGCACCGGCGGGTTCTACATGTTCGGCGGACAGCGCATCTGGTCGAACGCTTCGAGAGTCGTCGTCGATGGCGGAAAAACTCAGGACGGAAAAAGCAAAATCGTCGTCTCGACAAACCCCCACCAACCCGCCTCGATCTCCACATTCTTCCAATTCGGCGTCAACAACTCCGAGACCCTCCCCATGAACCAATACTTCGGCATGGGCTTCAGTGGCTTCGGCCTCGTGCCGCATCGTCCGCAGGATTCCGTTGGCCTCGGCATGTCGTGGGCCTGGCTCAACCCCAACCTCTTCAACCGCTCGAGTGAACTCATGTTTCAGACCTACTACCAAGCTCACATCACCGGCGGCGCATTTTTCCAGCCCACCGTGAGCTACATTCCCACCCCCGGAGCCGATTCCAGCCTCGGAGGTGCCTGGGCACTCACCCTGCGGCTCACAATGCTTTTTTGAGCGTGGTCAGGCCCCGCGGACTTGAAGCAATTCGGCAGCGATGCTAATGGCTATTTCCTGTGGCGTATCCTTACCAAGGGGCAGGCCCATGGGGCAGCGGAAAACGGGGTCGCTGATTCCGGCTTCACGGAGCTCACGTTTGAGGACTGCGGCTTTGGAGGAACTGCCGATGACTCCGAGGTAGGGGAACGTGCGTGTTTGGAGAATGCGTTCCAGGATGGGTTTGTCGGTGAGGTGGCCTTGAGTCATCACCACCACGAACGAACCCTCGGCGAGTCCGTCCACCGCGTCTGCAAGTGGCTCCAGCATGTGCCCGGCGACACGTGAGGACGCGGGCAATTGTGCCAACAAGTCCGGTCGCGTATCGAACACGTCCACCCGACAATCGAGTTCGGCGAGGACTCGGGTGAGCGCTTGCGAAACATGCCCCGCTCCGAAGATCGCGACTTGCCAGGCGGTGTGATGGAAAAGCTCGAAGAAAAACGTCACCACGCCGCCACACGTCATCCCGATGTCTTTCTGCAAATTCCATTCGTGAGACACGCAGGGTGAGGTTGGAGGAGTGACAAGCATCGTGCGGGCCTGAGTGATCGCCGCTTCTTCCACGCGCCCGCCTCCGACCGTTCCGCAGATGCGACCGGCAACGTTGACCACCATTTTTGCGCCGACTTCCTGCGGCACACTCCCCCGCGCTCCAGCCAGCGTGACGCAGACAAAGGCTTCGCCAGCCTTCTCCAGGCGCAGCATCGTTTCCATCACTTCCGTCCAAACGTTCATGAGATTCGTGGGTTAGCGAGAAATGTTTCTTTGGAAAAAATCCAAGGCCTCCGCGTATTCATCAGGAGTATTAAAATCCCAACGACACTGTGTCGGATTCGCGTCCGTCACACGATAGATTTCGCCGTGGCGGGCATCCAGCAACCCTCGCAAGCCACCAGCGTCTTCGGCCAATGCCAACATTTCGTTCCTCAGCGAACCCGCAAGCACAACCGGATGCCCGCGCCCGGCTCCGCATCCCGGCACCAGAATCGTTTTGTCAGGATGCGCGGACGTTGCCTCGCGAAGACGTTGATAAACCGCAGGCAGACGAGGTTGATCAACCGCCGTGGCAAGAATCCATCGCGTCGCGGCGGGAAGATGCTTCACCCCACACGCCAGCGAAGTTGCCTTGCCGCGCTCCGGCATCGGCTGGAGCACCACCCTTTCCCCGCCCAAGACCGTTTTCCAAAACTCAAAGCTCTCCGGCCCCACGACCACGCGCGGCTCCCAACCCGCAAGAGACAGCTCCTCCACCATCCAAGGCAGCAGCATCTTGCCCAGCCAGGGCAATCGGGATTTCTCACAGCCCATACGGGACGACCGACCAGCGGCAAGAATCACGGCGCAAAGCATGGATGTAAGAGGAGGCGGACTGAAATCCTAGCCCGGAAACACCGCGACGAGAAGCTCGAAACCCGCACCGCCGGTTGCATTATCGTTATGGGTTTCAGAAACGCATTCCTTGGTCCGATCTGCGTTTCCCCGTGATTTTTAAACCCCGCCAAGTATCGTTTTGCCTCATCCATGACCGATCCTTTCGGACGCCCCATTGATTATCTACGCATTTCGGTCACCGACCGGTGTAACGAGCGCTGCTTGTATTGCATGCCCGAGGGCTACAAGGGTTGGACCAAAAGCGCCGATCACCTCACCGCAGCGCAACTCGTCTCCATCGCCCGCGCCGCCTCACGTCTCGGCTTCACCAAGTTTCGCCTGACCGGCGGCGAGCCCCTCCTGCGCGACGATTTTATCGAGATAGCGGAGGGCATCGGCGCCTTCGAAAACCTCCACTCACTCGGTGTCTCCACCAACGGCACCCGCCTCGCCCCGCTCGCCGCCGCGCTCGCCGCCGCCGATGTGCGCTCCGCAAACATCTCCCTCGACGCCCTCGACCCCGCCGCCTACCGCCACATCACAGGCGGCGACCTCGCGCAGGTTCTCGCCGGCATTGATGCCGCCCTCGCGCACGGCCTCTTCGTGAAACTCAACACCGTTCTCATGCGCGGCGTCAACGAACACGACTTGCCCGCCCTCGTGCAGTTCGCTGCCGCCCGTCGCATCCCGATTCGGTTCATTGAGCTGATGCCTCTCACCCGCACTGATGTGCTGACTCCGGCAAACTTCCTCTCGCTCGCCGCCGCCCGCCGCGTCTTGGAGAATGCACTCGGCCCGCTCGTCGCCTTGCCCGATTACCGCGCGGGCCATGGTCCGGCCCGCTACCACGAATGCACCGACCTCCCCGGAGCGCGCATCGGATTCATCGGTGCTCTCTCCGAGCAGGATTTTTGCGCGTCGTGCAACAAGCTCCGCCTCACGGCCGACGGAAAACTACGACCCTGCCTCGGCCGCCACGGCGAACTCGACCTCGCCGCCGCGCTCGCCAACGACCAGATCGAAGCCGCAATCACCCAGGCCATCGCACAAAAACCCGAAGCCCACGAGTTCCACGCCGACTACCATCCGGATCGCCCCATGACCGCCATTGGCGGCTGATTTCTCGATGCAGCTCCAGATTCCCACCGGCCCCGAGCCCATCACGACGATGCCGCACGCGAATTCGCCTATGGCCCCGACTCGAAGATCGGAACATTCAGCGACTCGCTCATGGACGAGGCTGAGGAAAAAAATGGACGATCATCAGTATGAAAGATGATTGGAGGCAAATTTTCGCCTTCGAAAAGAAGTAACGGTGTCGTATTCCTCTCCAGTTTTTTCATGCGATCCTACGCTCTTCTCATCGCGATCTCAGCAATTCTGCCTGCTGCGGGGCCTTCAAATCTCCGCGCGGAGAGTGACATGGTGACCATACCCGGAGGCGAGTTTACGATGGGTTCGGACGCCGACTACGCGAAGGCCAACGAACGCCCCGCCCACCGCGTGAAGGTCTCCTCGTTTCTCATCGACAAGTATGCCGTGACGAACGCGGAGTTTGCAAAATTCGTCGAGGCGACGGGCTACAAGACCATCGCCGAGCGTCCGGTGGATTGGGAGGAACTCAAAAAGCAAGTGCCGCCCGGCACACCGAAACCGCCGGAGGAAATGCTACTGCCAGGGTCGCTCGTCTTCCACCCCACCGACGGCCCGGTTGACCTGCGCGACATGTCGGGCTGGTGGGCCTGGACGACCGGCGCAGACTGGCGGCACCCCGAAGGTCCGGGGAGCCATCTGGATGGCCGCGACAACCACCCGGTTGTCCAGATCGCGTGGGAGGACGCCGTCGCCTACGCCACCTGGGCCGGGAAGCGCCTTCCCACCGAGGCGGAGTGGGAGTTCGCGGCGCGCGGCGGACTTGACGGAAAACGCTACGCCTGGGGCGACGAGGAACTCGTGGATGGCAAATACCAAGCCAACCGATGGACCGGCAATTTCCCTTACAAGAATACGAAGGAGGACGGCTTCGCCGGCACGGCACCCGTTGGCTCGTTTCCGCCCAATGGCTACGGGCTCTATGACATGGGCGGGAATGTTTGGAACTGGTGTGCGGACATTTACCATGGTTCCTCCCACAGCGAACAGGCCGCTGCCAGCGAAGTCTGCTGCGACCCAAAAGGCCCCGCTCCCGGCGCCACTGAGCTCCCCCTCCCCGGCGATCCCTCTCCAGCCGACGTTCCCGGTGCGGTCCGCCGCGTCACCAAGGGCGGCAGCTTCCTGTGTTGTCCAAGCTATTGCGAAAGCTTCCGCCCGTCCGCCCGCCGCGGAACCCCGCCGGATACGGGCTCCAGCCATGTGGGCTTCCGATGCGCCCGCTCGATTTCCAAAGAATCCACACCATGAGGAACTCCATCCTCCTGATCCTTCTGGCAGCCATCCCGGTTCACTCGGCCCCCGTCGAGTCGCCATCGCCCGGGGCCCCGGCCAAACCCCAGTATTCCTTTCTCGATCCGGTCGGTGATTTTGTCGACGACTCGATTCTTCGGCCCGTCGCGCCATTCGAGCTTGTGCCGGGCAAGGATCCGGACGGATGGAGTTTTGTGATCGAGCCGTATGTCTGGGCGATGGGCCTCAGCGGCAAGTCAGCCGCCAAAGGCCTGCCGGCTATGAATCTCTCCGTCGATGCGAAAAAAGTCCTCCAGCAACTCAACTGGGCTGTGATGGGAATGGGCGAGATCCGCAAAGGTCGTTGGGGACTCCTCGCCGATGGCTACTACGCGGATCTCTCGGGCTCGGCCAACCTGAAGGGTGTGCTCTACCAGAACGGCTCGGTCGATCTCCAGCAGGGGCTCGCATCCCTGGCGCTGGCCTACCGGGTGATCGATGACCGCCGGGGGTTTCTCGATGTTTATGCCGGAGCCCGCTACAACTACCTCGGTTTGCAGGCCTCCACGGAGACCGACACGACCGGAATTCAAGAACTGAGCACCGGAATCACAAACCGGGTCGCTCAAGCTATTGATCAACGGGTGAGCTCGGCCGTGCAGGCCGCACGGGCTGAGATTCAGGCGGCGGTCCAAGTGGCCAAGCAGTCGATCGACGCCAACGTGGCGAATGACATTTCCTCGCTACCCTATCGTGTCACCGAGGATGCCCGCTCGCGGATCGAGTCGAGGGTTTTTGCCGCTGTTGCCGAGCAGGCCCGGACTGCCATCGAGTCACGTCTGCTCGGGGATCTCAGGGAGCGCGGACTCGGCCAGCGCGGTTTGCTCGACCGTTCGGATCGTGAGCTTCGTCGCGACGGAATCAATCCCCGCCGCGTCGGTGAGTTGCGCCGTTTCTACACGGATCTGCGAACCATCGAGGACATTCAAACCGTCAGTGCCGGCCGAACGCGCCAACGCTCGCGCGGTGCTCTGGTGGAATACTTGAGAGTCAGTGTCGACCTCGAAATCGCGCGGGTGCGGGGAGAGGCCACGGCGGATCTTGAGAGTCGCGCGAATGCAGCCAAAGCCAAGGCCTCGAAGGAACTGGCAGCCGACATCGAAGAAGCCCTGCCGACCGAGGCGAGTGCTGACCAGTGGTGGGTCGATCCGATCATCGGCCTGCGTGGGCAGGTCAATTTCACTCGCTGGCTCTACCTGACCGCTCAAGCCGATGTGGGCGGCTTCGGCGCCGGGTCGCAAATCACTTGGAACGTGATCGGCGCGCTCGGGGTGAACTTCACCCGGAACGTATTTGCCGAGCTCGGATATCGTTACATGTATGTGGACTACACCAATGGCGGGTTCCTTTACGAAATGAACGAGTTCGGGTTGATGACGAGCTTCGGAGTCAAGTTCTAGGAAACACGCTTCTCCTAGCGCAAACCGTGGTGGCCCCTCGTCGGCAGTGTTCAACTATTGAAGAAGTTTTGACGGAATTAACGGAATTAACGGAATGAGTTACAATGAGTCCACACCGTCTTGGAACGCTCCGCTTTTGCCTGCTGCAAATCTCTCATGCGGAATTCGGTTAATTCCGTTAATTCTGTCCAAAAACCATTTCCCGGGTAACCCCACATGTTTCGTTCATCCATTCACACACTCCGAATCTTCGCACTCACGGAGGGCGTGTCGTTTCTGGTCCTGCTCGGCGTGGCGATGCCGCTGAAATATGTGTGGGGGATTCCGGCCGCCGTTCAGGTCGTGGGGTGGATTCACGGTCTGCTATTTGTCGCGTTTTGTTTCGCTCTGGCCTTTGCCTTCTTCCAACATCGGTGGCCGTTCTGGCGGGGAGCGGTCATCTTTATCGCGTCACTCGTTCCCTTTGGACCGTTCGTCATCGACAGACGGATGCGAGCGCTCGAGCGCGCGGAAGAATAAGATCGTCCGAGACAAGGAATGGATTTCCCAATGATCCTGCTCAAAGATGTTTTGACACGCGTTCGGTTGTTTGGATGACTAACTTGGAAATGGCTCGTTGGGATGCTAATGGTTTCGCTGCGCAAATCCGCGGCGTGCTTTCGATAAGCCTGTTGGTGGTTGGCTCCGGATTTTCCCGGGCAGCAGATTCGGAGTCTTGGGACATGCTCACCCAATTTGGAAACGACCTCTACCCGTCGGTCATCGTTTCCACCTCCACATTCCAGACCGATCCTGAAGACGATGACCCGACCGTGCTCGGAGACCAGATGGGCCAGATCGGAGCCATTGTCGAGGCGCCCGAAGACGATGCCCGAGTGAAGGTCGAGGTGAGCAGTCAAAAGCTGATTTCGCCAAGCGTCTTCGAGGGGAGGCTTCCGAAAGGTGGTGAGATCTACAGCATATTTCCGTTCCTGAGCTATGATTACGATTCGCTTCTCAAAGTGCGCCAACCATTCCCGGAGAACGTTACGGTTCGCGTGACGATTGATGGAGAGAGGCTCGGACAAAAGCAGAAGCGGATGCTCGCCCGTTCGGTCAATGACTGCCCGTTCGGGGTCGCCGACGACGATGGGCAATACACATCGCTCGACATTCTGTTCGCAGCCTACGTCAACGAAAACCACCCGTTCGTCGATGAGATTCTCGGCGAGGCCCTGAACTCCGGGGACACGAAATCCTTTGCAGGCTATCAGGGGAATCACGACGATGTCCTACGCGAGCTCGAAGCGATCTGGAATGCGCTGAAGGAACGGGGGTTCGCCTACAGCAGCATCACACGACCTTCTGTCAACCGTGACAAGGTTTATACCCAGCATGTCCGACTCATCGGCGACTCGATCAAAACTGCGCAGGCCAACTGCGTCGACGGCAGTGTGCTTTTTGCATCCGTCTTTCGGAAGCTCGGACTCGACCCATTCCTCATCTCGATTCCCGGCCACATGTTCCTCGGAGTCTACCTCGACGGTGAGCACAGCGACTTTGCCTGCATCGAGACAACAATGCTATCCAGCTCGACATTTGCCGAAGCCGTCCAGGCCGGAAACGAGCAGTTCAAGAAACACCACGACGAACTTACAGCCGAAGACTCCAACGACCCAAACTATGCGCTCATCGATATCGACGCAGCGCGGAAGATGGGCATCCTCCCCCTCCGCGAACCGTCGGCGGAATAGGCCCCAACATTCGAGAGGGCGGCTTGCGGATGATGGTGCAATGGTTCTCCGAGTTTGCCTCGGAGTAGGCAAGTGCAATCTTACGAAATCCTATTCACCGGATCGCGAGCAGATGAGGATAGCCTTGGCGCTGGCGAGTTCCGTTTGCTATTTATCGAGCGAATCAGCAAAGGAAAACAGGCAGCACCGGGAGGGTAGATCCTTCGAATCAGGCGGCGTGACGTGGCGGAATGGTGCCGGAGACAAGAAGGCGTAGGAAAGAGATTTCCAGTCACGCATTGGAACCATTCCCTCGGGCGGCCCACCACCGCCCAATGTCAGCCCCCCCGGGGGCGGGCGCGCTGTCCGGGGCGGTTACCCTTTCCGACGGCGCAACCGCAGGAATAGTGCCCCCGCGCCGAGGCCAACCAAGGCAATTGCCGACGGCTCTGGGATCGCAAACAGCGCAACATCGTTGCCTCCGGTAAAGGTGCTATTTCCAGAGTTGGCCGCGTAGCTGATAAACCAGTTCCGCCCACCCAGGCTAAATTGCTGATTGTTGGCGAAGTTCGCGTTCGCAAACGTCCCGGTCACCGCATCCAAGCCATCGTTATTGATCAGGAAGAACAGGTTGCCGTAGGTCGGGATGAAGCCAACTGAGAGTGTCAGATTGCCAGAAAGGTTCACTGAGCCAGTCACATTAACCTGATCATAGCCTGTTCCGACCGTAACGCCGTTGATTTCAGAAACTAACCCGCCGCCCGATGAAACGGTCAGGTTACCAGTATTGATGATCCCTAGGCCGTTGTTCCCTGCGGCGAGGGAGCCACCGCTGCTGATCGTAACGGCACCGACGGTTCCGTTGCCACCAAGTGTTCCGTTCACGGATACTGAACCTGCGGCGGTGGAGCTGTTGTAACGAAGCGATGCGCCTGAGGCGACGTTGATCGCAGAACTCGCGTTAATGGCTCCCGAAGACGACACAATCAAAGTCCCCGCTGTCACCGAAGTGGCGCCCGTATAGCTGTTGTTGCCATTAAAAGTCGTTGTTCCATTTCCGGCGACGGACACCCCGCCATTGGTTCCATTGATAATGCCATTGACGGCGAGTGTATTTCCGTTGTTGTCAAACGTGCCCACCGAGCCCGAGGCCACACTGATGTTCCGAGTGCTCGATAGTGTAATGTTCGAGTTGGTCCGCAGGGTGCCATTCCCGGTAAACTGGATGTTGTTGTAAGCACCCGCGGGAGCAAGTCCCAGACTACCTTCTGCGGCAATGACCAGCGTTCCTGCATTAATCTGGGTGCCGTTCGCGTTAAGCGCGTTAATGTTGGAACCGGTATACTGGTTGTTCGTGCCAGAGAGCACAAGCGTGCCCGCGCCCTGTTTGATAAGGGAGCCGCCGGTGATGGTGGCATTCGAGGTCGAACTTGTCATGTTTTGGGAGATGGTGACGGTGCTTCCACTTGCGGCGTTGACCGTGAGGTTTTGACTCTTGATGTCGAAGGTGCCTGTGGAAAAAGTAAGATTTCCGCCGGCTGCCTGGGTCACACGAAGCGCACTGTCGAGAAAGACGTTGCCCGTGATGGTGTTTGTTCCGCTTGTGTTCTGGGAGTCCAGAGTCAGCGCATTGGAAGTGTTGTTGCTCACTGTGTTAATCACGCTGCCGAACGACTGGCCTCCTGTGGAATTGATAAGGGCAAGTGTACCACCCAAATTCTGGAATTGGGTTCCCGTAGTGCCAAAGTCGCCACCGAGGCGAACGGCGCTTGTCGTAATCGAGGCGGTGCTGCTGACATTCAGTGTGCCGCCGTTTATGACGTAGATATCCCCGGAGGTGAAGTTGCCGCCGATGTTCACCGTTGTTGAGTTTCCGGTGAGTCCAAACCACTTGCCGCTGGCGCTCACCGTGTTGTTAAAGGTCGTCGTGCGGTTGGAGCCAAAGAGTTTGATGCCGGCGACTTGGGAGCCATTAACTGTCAGGTTGCCGGTTCCAAAGGTGATGTTGCCGTTTACGGAGTTGATTTCGCCGAAAGCAGCGCCTGCGGTTGCGGCGAACGTAATCGGCGCATTGATGGTGACACTGCCCGTGCTTTGGTTCTCAACCTTGGCCTGAGTTCCGCCGTTATCGAAAAGCGAGATCCCAAACCCGCCGGAGTTGTTTACAGTCCACGAACTGTTTCCATTCCAAAAGAGCTGGTTCATGTTATAACCTTGGTTCACGACGCTCGTTGTGCCCTGCGTTCCGCCGTTCGTGAAGGTGAGCGTGCCGTAGTTTGGTTGTGCTCCGCTCCAGTTGTTGTTATCGCTCCAGTTGCTGGATGCGCCGCCGCCACTCCATGTGTTTGCGGCGAAGGCCGGTGAGGCGCACAGGCTCAGGGTTATCAGGAGTTTGATTGTCGTGAGACGAGACGTTTTGTTTTTCATCTGGAGGGTTTTGGCTTGAGGGTTTGGAGATTCAGGACGCCCGACGTCGGGAGAAAATTACGAGGCCCGCGAGGCCGAGGGCGACGAGGGCGTAGGTGGAAGGTTCAGGGATGACGGAGAGGGTATTGACGTAGAGGTTGTTTTGGGCGGCCCCATTGTCGGTGCCGCTGTTGTAGAAGGCGAAGCCGGAGAGGGCCTGGGTGAGGCCGGTGACATTGCCGCTGAAGAGCGTGCCTTGGTTGCCAAGGCTGGAAGTGCGGCTGATGTTATAGGCGAACTGGGTCGAGGAGGTGACGGACAAACTGACGTTGATCACGGCGTCGTTGCCGCCGTAGTTGTATCCGAGGCCGGATCCGGGGTTTAAGACAGCATTCGCTGACGAAACCGAACCGCCGGTGCCAACATTGAAGTTGAAGACCTCGCCTTGCGTGCCGGCGAAGATGTTGAAGCCCTTGTTGCCGTTGTCGAAGTTGAGTGCGAGTTGGAAGGTGAACACGTCGCCCGTGGTGAGGGCGAGTGAGAAGGCACGACTGGCGGTGACGGAAGCCGCGACAGGATTGGCGAAGAGACCGAAAGAAACGTCCGAAGTATTGATATTGCCAGCCCCGGCGGTGGAATTCCCGGTGAACGTTCCAGCAAAAACGGCGCCGCCGTCATTGTTAGTGATGCTCCAAGGGAGGAACCCCGTGCCGCCCGTCGAGTTATTCGTCCATGAGCCGCCATAGTTCGACGCCACATCGGAAGCGATTTGAGCGTGGGCACAAATCCCACCGGCGAGGGCAATGGCTACGCTTAGGGTAAGACGTTTCATGTTCAAGGGGATCGCAGCACCCGAGAGCACTCGCGAACTTTCCGGTTATGCCATGGGCCGAAAAGTCTGTCAATGCCCTTGCAGCGGTTGAGCATTTCGGAGCGATGGATGGGCGACCGCCAATGCTGATGCCATCTTACGTTGAACTATTCAATAATCTTATCGGGCAACCGGTTCCGCGGCGATTGACGCGACGCGTAGTCGGCGAGATAGTGCGGCCTGCGATGCTGCGATAACCGAAGCCATTTTCCTCCCCATGAGAATTTTTCCCTTACTAAGTTCCCTGATCCTGACAAGCCTGTCGGGATTCTGCGCCAGCGGCGAGCATGTGCCGGAATGGGCAAAAGAAGCGGTATGGTATCAGATTTTTCCGGAGCGGTTCCGCGACGGAGATCCAACGAACAATCCCGGGCGTTCCTCGCTGGAGTGGCCGACGGTTCCAGGCGAAGACTGGAAGATCACACCATGGACGGGCGATTGGTATGCGAGAGCCGAATGGGAGAAGGCTTTGGACCGCGAGGGGGATTTGGATCCGGCGCCCGCGTTTTACAAGGCCGGGGTTTTTGACCGGAGGTATGGTGGGGATTTGCAGGGAGTGATCGACAAACTCGACTACCTCGCCGACCTCGGAATCAACACGATCTACTTCAATCCCGTTTTCTACGCGAGGTCGATGCACAAGTATGACGGGAACAGCTTCCACCACGTCGATCCGTATTTTGGACCGGATCCGAAAGGGGACTTCGCCATCATGGACAAGGAAACGTCGGACCCGAAGACCTGGCAGTGGACATCGGCGGACAAGTTGTTCTTGGAACTCATCAAGAAGGCTCGTGAGCGCGGGATGCGTGTGGTGATCGACGGGGTATTTAACCACACCGGACGCGACTTCTTCGCGTTCCAGGATCTTCGGAAAAACCAACAGAAGTCGCCCTACACGGGATGGTATCAGATCGATTCGTTCGACGATCCGGCGACGACGAGAAACGAGTTTTATTACCGGGGATGGTGGGGACACAAAACCCTCCCGATCTTCGCGGCGACGCCGGACTGGAAAGACGTGGCTCCAGGACCGAAGGCCTACATCTTCGACGCAACCAAGCGCTGGATGGACCCGAACGGCGACGGGGATCCGTCCGACGGGATCGACGGATGGCGGCTCGATGTGGCCGACGAGCGTCCGGCCAAGTTCTGGGCGGACTGGAATGCGCATGTCCGGTCGATCAACCCACAGGCCTACACGACTGCCGAGGTGTGGAGCAGCCCGTTGGAACTCATCTCGCACGGCGACTTCGATGCCTGCATGAACTACTATGGATTCGCGATGCCGGTGAAGGGATTCCTGGTGGATCGCGTGGTGCCGCCTTCGCGATTTTCCCAATTGATTGACGAGCGCCGAAACGCGCTGCCATCGGCTATTGCCTACGCCATGCAGAACCTGATGGACTCGCACGACACGGATCGTTTGGCCTCGATGATCGTCAACGGGGAGGGCACGGTTTACGGGAATCCCGACCAGATCGAATTTAACAACAACAGCAATGCGAGGGCTTCGGCGAAGTATCAGATACGGCGTCCGAATGAGCGGGAGCGGGCGATCCAGCGGCTGGTGGCACTTTTTCAGATGACCTACGTGGGAGCTCCGATGCTCTATTATGGAACGGAGGCCGGGATGTGGGGCGGGAATGACCCGGATGACCGGATGCCGATGACGTGGGGGGATATGAAGTTCGAGCCTCAAGCGATCGATCCGCGCGGAACGCCGCGAAAGCCCGACGAGGTGAAGTTCGACGAGGATCTTTTCGCCTTCTATAAATCTGCCATCGCACTGCGCCGCTCGAAGCCGAGCCTGAACCGTGGAACCTATCAGGCCCTCGGAGCGTTTGACAAAGAGCAGACATTTGCCTTCGAACGAAAGCTGGATAGCGAGGTGATCGTTGTCGTGCTGAATCGGAGTGATGACCCACAGACCGTCGAGTTTGACCTCACGCCCGGCACGGCCTCGATACTTGCGACCCCGCAGACAATCTTCTCGACACGACCCGATTCGAAAGGAATATCGGCCTCCGTTTCCGGCGACAAAATGAAAGTCACCGTGCCTGGTTTGACAGGTGCGGTCTTCGGGAAGCCGTAAAGCTCAGGCGGCTCGTTGTTGTGATGATTCCCATATCCTGAAAGACTCCCCTCCCCCTCTTATGAACAAACCGCGCTTAAGTTTTTGGTCCATCTGGAATATGAGTTTTGGATTTTTCGGAATCCAATTCGGATGGGGACTCCAGATGGGGAACATGTCCGCGATCTACGAGTATCTCGGAGCGAAGGAAAGCGAACTCCCATTGCTTTGGCTGGCGGCGCCGCTGACCGGCCTGATCGTTCAGCCGATCATCGGGCACATGAGTGACCGCACATGGTGCGGCCTCGGCCGGCGACGCCCGTATTTTCTGCTTGGCGCGATTCTCTCTTCCCTCGCGCTCGTCGCAATGCCGCATTCCTCCGCGCTTTGGATGGCGGCGGGTTTGCTCTGGATTCTCGACGCCTCCGTGAACATTAGCATGGAGCCTTTCCGAGCATTCGTTGCCGATCTCCTCCCGGAGGAACAGCGGACGGTCGGATTCGCTATGCAGTCGGTCTTCATCGGTGCCGGTGCCGTGATCGCATCGAAGCTTCCCCAATGGCTGAACGATTACGGCGGTGTGAGTATTGCCACTGGTCCCGGACAGCCGATTCCGGAAACCGTCCACTGGGCATTCACCGTGGGGGCGGTCGTGTTTATCCTGGCTGTCCTCTGGACGGTTTTTACGACAAAGGAATACCCGCCCGAGGATCTTGAGGCCCTTCGTCAGAGCAAGTCCGACGGGATGGGGGAAATTCTCACCGCCTTCCGGGAGATGCCCTCGCGAATGAAGCAGCTCGCTGCCGTGCAGTTTTTCACTTGGATGGGACTCTTCTGCATGTGGATATTTTTCTCCGTCGCAGTGGCGAGAAACGTGATGGGAGCGACAGACACAAACTCGGATCTCTACAAACAGGGCATCGCCGTCGCAAACGACTGTTTTGCAACCTACAATTTTGTCGCTTTCCTCGCCGCGATGGGCTTCCTGTGGATCGGTCGCAAGATGAGCGCGAAGTGGATCCACGCGATCTCGCTCACACTCGGGGGCCTCGGCCTGGCCTCGGTCGGAATCATCCGCGACCCGCACCACCTGATGATTGCGTTTGTCGGCGTCGGGATCGCATGGGCCTCGATCCTCTCGATGCCGTATGCGATGCTTTCGAGTTCGCTGCCGCCGGCACGGATGGGAGTCTACATGGGGATCTTCAACTTCTTTATCGTGATCCCCCAGATCCTCGTCGCAATCATTTTGAGTCGATTGATGGAAGGCTTCCCACAAGTCAACCGCCTGAGTGCCGTTGTTTTCGGCGGCTTCTGCATGATCCTCGCTGCGGTCCTGACGCTCCGTGTCAAGGCCACTGAGCGGGCGACGGTCTAAGCGAGATCGAATTCAACCGTCCACACACAAAAAATTCGGCCCACTATTGTCCCCACCCTCTTGTGGGTGTATTATCCAAGAGTCCCTTCCCCCTCATGTGCCCCAACCCAAGAATAGTAAAGACAGGATTCACTCTCATTGAGTTGCTGATCGTCATAGCCATCATCGGGATACTTATGGCTCTGCTGTTCCCGGCAGTGAACGGGGCGATCAAGGCAGCAAAGAGGGCGCAAGCGCAGAACGATGCGGCCCAGTTAGCTCTTGCGACGCAAGCTTTTTTTACCGAATACGGTCGTCACGCGTTGAAATGGCAGTGGGACGATGACGACTGGACGTTCGATTCCGGAAATCCAAACAAAACATTGATGGAAATATTAACTGCAACTGGAACGGAGGGAACTAACAACCCGAGAAAAATTGTTTTTCTTGAACCAAAGATTGCGAAGAGAAGCGGAACAAACTGGGTGAATGGCATTGCCCCGGACGGCAACTTCTATGACCCGTGGGGCACGGCCTACTACATCCGAATCGATTGCAACTACAACAACCAAGTTCGTTCCCCCTACTCGGACAGTGAGATCATTCGTAAAACGGCACTAGCATGGTCAGCAGGACCCGACAAAGAACACAGATACAATTCGCCGACGGATACGGTGAACAAGGATAATGTTACCTCTTGGTAAATCGTAGGGTTATGCGGCTTTCCGTTGGCGTTTGACGCGGCCGCGCGGAACGGGCGCAGGCGTCGCTATACTCCTCAGTGTAGATCCCGGCACCCATTCGCTTTCGGTCATCATGCATTTGGGGTGCTCGGGGATACCGCATTCGTTGCGATGGAGCTGCCCGATGACGAGATCGACAGCAAACGCGCCGACCGCATCGTTGTTTTGATTCATGCCGCTCCAGCCTTCGAGCTCCGGCGTCAGATCGAGGTGGACGAGACCGATGTCGCCCGGACAGCGGAGGCCAAGGTCGGCGAGCCATCCGCGAACCTCCGGGTGGGTGCAGACCACGACGTCGGGTCGGAACATTTCGAACCACGCCCGAAAGCCGGCGCGGTCGCTCGCACAGTAGTTGAATGTCGGCATGCGCTCCCGGAGTTTGTCGAGCGGCTGCCCGGCGTAAAACCCGGCGCTGAATCGATGGTCAATGTTCTCTTCGATGGCAGGGTCGATCACGAGCCCCGGCCGCCGATAGCCGAGTCGCTCAAGTTCCCAGGCCGCCCGCATCGCGGTCGAAAATTGATCATTGCAGGCAAAGTGGAGAGCTGGACGCTCCGGACGGATGCCAACGACGACGCAGGCGAGATCCTCCCAAACCCGGTCGAACTCCAGCGGAAGCTGACGAAGCTCGAGAACCGCCCCAATGATCACTCCCCGGATGTTTCGGGCAGCCAGAATTTCACGGAGCCGCGCAGGTCCGATGCCCGGCTCGCGTAGCCAGAATTCATCAATTCCGTATCCCAACTCGCGGCATCTCCCGCGAAGACCGCTGACCCATGTGCGAAACGTATAGTTCGTTTCGAGGCTGTCCCGGTGATTGGAGGCATTCAGAATCCCGATCGTTGCCTGATACTTTGGATTTCGGCTGGCCCGAAGTTGAGCCATCAGGTTGGACACGACAGCGTTGGCCCGATAACCCATCTTCTCAGCGATCTTTTGGATCCTCTCTCGGGTTTCCGGGCGGAGCCTTGGATCGTTGCGCAACGCCAGCGAGACCGTGGCTTTTCCGACGCCTGCCTTCCGCGCGATCTCTGCCATGTTTGGGGTCGACATGAATGAAACTCTGACGATTTTTGAACTGTATAATGAGTTTGGCTTTGTGCCAACCTGCAATTCCGTCTAAGTTCATGGAGTTGAATAAGGTCAGTTGACTTCCAGCAAGAGATCGGCGTTCGAACCAACCGGGCTCAGTCTCCTGCCGATCGATTTTCCTTTCGCAGCAACCCCCGAACGCATGACATTTTGCAGCCCCCATCGCCTCAGGCCAGTCCTTGCAGGACTTCTTCTGCTGTGCATCGGTGGAGACCAGGTGCGCGGCGAGGCGATGCTTCAGTATTTCAACACGAGCTGGGCGGAGATCACGCGCAAGATGCCGGAACTTGCGGAGGCGGGATACTCATCGCTCTGGCTTCCTCCCCCCACCAAGGGAAGCGGCGGGTTGTCGGTCGGGTATGATCTCTGGGATCCGTTTGATCTTGGCGGGGTGGACCAGAGGGGATCGGTGCGGACGCGTTATGGCACGGAGGCCGAGCTCTTGCACCTCATGGAGGTCGCCCATCGCTTTGGGA
>JBMOHW010000052.1:0-16667 GCA_049317665.1 Terrimicrobiaceae bacterium
CAACAAGCTGATAGGCCGCGAGCTCATCAGGAAGCGTCTTGCGACTTTGGCGTCGGGAGGATGTCCTCCCTGGCCATATGCGGTATTAATTCGCCTTTCGGCGAGCTGTCCCCCACTTCCCGGCAGATTGCTCACGTGTTACGCACCCGTTTGCCACTGGACCACATCTGTATTGCTACAAATCTAATCCCGTTCGACTTGCATGTCTTATCCACGCCGCCAGCGTTCGTTCTGAGCCAGAATCAAACTCTCCGTGAAAAGTTTGCCCCTCGTCGCTAAACGAGGGAAAATTTCTGACTATCCATAAAAGTAGCTCGGTGAGACCGAGGCTACAGTTTGATCGTCAAAGTTTAAAAAACAAAACCGACGGAAACGCACAATTCAGCAAATGCTGATTGTCTATTTCTATTTATCTATTTGTGTTTGCGTTCTGAATTTTGCCGATGACCGGCGAAATTCGAATCAGACTTTCAAAAAGCGAACCTACTCGGCAACTGGCTTCGTCGGAAATCTTCCGGCGCGGCACTTACTTGTCACTCGTAGGAGATCAATTCCCGTCAGCCTTTTTGCTTGCGGGATTGTCAGAATATCAAACTATCGCAGGGAGTCAATGGCTTTTTTAAACTTTTTTGAAAAATATTTTCGGCTGGTCTGTTGCGCGAAGTGGCCGTCATGACCGAGGCGAAAATTCGCGAGACTAAATCCTGCGGACAAATCCCCTCCGAACGGCTTCCTGCCTTGGTCTACAGACCGTTGCGATTTTCGTTCCTCCGAAAAATCATTGATGCCGAAGTGCGATTTTTTCCCAGAGCGATTTTTCTTCTGAGTCGACGGATTCGGGAACAGTGATGGCAACAATGGCATACAAGTCGCCACGGTTTCCGTCTTTGATCGGGAGTCCCATCCCGGGAAGTCGAAGCTTTTTTCCTGAGGGAGTTCCCGGGGGGAGCTTGAGTTTGGCGCGGCCCTGCAGGGTCGGGACATGAACTTCGCACCCGAGAACTGCGTCCCACGCTGGAACTTCGAGATCGTAAACCAAATCGCTGCCGTCGACTTCGAAGTCCGGGTGCCGCTGGAGTTTCACGCGCAGATAGAGATCGCCGGAGCCGCCACCGGAGGCTCCGGAACCGCCCTGACCGGCCAATCGTATCCGTTGACCCTCGCGGATTCCTTTCGGAATCTTCACGGTGTAGGTCTCAATTTTCTGGGAGTCCCCCCGGCGAAACGAGATGGGTCGTGTCGATCCATGCAGGGCCTCTTCGAGAGTCACCATGATGTCGGCCTCGACATCTTCGCCCCGCTGGGGGCGCTCTTCGTAGCTGCGGTATCCCCCGCGTCCGCCGCTACTTCCGCCGCCGAACATCTGCTCGAAAAAATCACTGAATCCCGTGCCGCCGAATTCGAACTCCACGCCACCGGAGGGGCCGCCTCGCATCCCGCCCGCACCAGGCCCAGCCCCGCGCTGTTGCCAGCCGGGGGGCGGACCGGTCTGCTGCCAATCGGGACCGAACTCGTCATATTTTTTCCGCTTCTCCGGATCGCCGAGCACCTCATAGGCCTCGTTGATTTCCTTAAACTTTTCCTCGGCTACCTTTTTGTCCTTCGCGGTATCAGGATGGAATTTTCGCGCGAGTTTTCGAAATGCCTTTTTGATCTCCTCCGGCGCGGCGGTTTTCGGAACTTCAAGTGTCTGGTAATAATCGCGATATTGTGCTGGCATAATTTACAGGTTTTTCCCTGTCTCATTCTGACGATTTTGTTCAATCTGTCCAACCCATGCTCGATATTCGACTCATTCGTGAAAATCCCGATCAGGTAAAGTCCCGCCTCGGCGCACGCGGAGGTGACCATCATGCCGACATCGATTCCGTGCTTGCGCTCGATGCCGCACGACGCGCTGCGGAGACGAAACTCCAGGGGCTGCAATCCGAGCGGAACCGTCTGAGTAAGGAGATCGGTAAGCTCCGCGCTCAAAAACAGGACAGCGCCGCACTCAAAGCTGAAGTGAAAGCACGGGCAACGGAAATGGAAGACCTGACAAAGGAATCGGAGCAGCTGGCCGTGGATCAAACAAACCTCCTGCTCTCGATCCCGAATCTTCCTCAGCCAAATGTTCCCGTCGGTCAAACCGCCGCTGAAAATCCGGTTGTCCGAGTCTGGGGCGAGAAGCCTGTTGTTGAGAATCCGCGCGATCACGTGGCCATCGCCGAAGCGCTTGGCCTGATCGACCCGGATCGCGCGAGCAAGATCAGCGGGAGCGGGTTCGCCTGTTACGTTGGTGCTGGTGCGCGGCTCGAGCGTTCGCTTTTGAATTTTCTCCTCGATCTTCACACACGCGAGCATGGCTATACCGAGGTGAGCCCGCCCTATTTGATCCGCCGCGATTGTATGATCGGGACGGGACAATTGCCGAAGTTTGAAGATGACATGTATGGCGTCGACGGTGGCGGAATGTTTCTGGCACCGACCGCGGAAGTGCCGGTAACGAATCTCCACCGGGAGGAAATCCTCCCCGCCGCCGGGCTCCCCATCAAATACGCCGCCTACACGCCATGCTTCCGCCGCGAGGCCGGATCGGCCGGGCGCGAGACCCGAGGGCTCATTCGCATGCATCAATTCGACAAAGTGGAGCTTGTAAAAATTTGCGCACCGGAGGATTCCGCCCGCGAACTCGAGTCGCTTACGGCTGACGCGGAGCGTGTGCTCCAGATCCTCGGTCTGCACTACCGGGTCATCGAACTTTGCACGGCCGACTTGGGATTCGGCTCGGCGAAAACCTACGACATCGAAGTCTGGGCGCCGGGTCAGGGTGCCTATCTCGAGGTATCGAGCTGCTCGAATTTTGAAGACTACCAAGCCCGTAGGATGAGCCTCCGATTCAAAGGCGAGGACGGCAAGAACCGTCTCTGCCACACGCTGAATGGCTCTGGCACCGCGCTCGCCCGGCTTTACGTGGCGTTACTGGAATCCGGACTCCAGCCCGATGGCAGTGTCGTGCTGCCGCCGGCTTTGCATCCGTATTTCGGCCGTGAGAGCATCGAAAAGTAGTGCATCTCCGCACCCGCTCGAAGCCGCTCTGGCTCAGAGTCTGGGGGTTTACAAGCCGGGTAGTATTTTTCTCGTTGGAGTCTCCGGCGGCCAGGATTCCATGGCGCTGCTAGCGGCGCTTGTGGCGATCGGGTTCCAACGTCTGATCGTGTGCCATCTCGATCACGGCCTGCGTGGGCGGTCCTCGCGAGCGGATGCGAACCTTGTCCGCCAGACCGCGCATCAGCTCGGGCTGGGATTTGAATCCGCACGAGCCGCGACCCGGGCATTTGCAGCGGCCAATGGATATTCCATCGAGCTCGCTGCGCGGGAACTTAGATACGCATTTTTTGCCGCGTGCGCCAAGCGTCACCGGTGTCGCCGCCTCATTCTGGCTCACCATGCTGACGATCAGGTCGAGACATGCCTCTATAATTTTCTCCGGGGATCCGGAGCTGCGGGTCTCGCGGGAATGCGCGTGGTGACGGACCTGCCATCGCTCAAGATCATCCGTCCACTCCTCGGAGTGACTCGGGGAGAGATCCGCAAGTATGTGGATTTTCGAAAAATCGCATTCCGCGAGGATGCCTCGAACCGCGACGCCTCGCCGATGCGGAACCGGATCCGGCACCGCATCCTGCCAGTGATCGAGCGAGAGTTTGGCGACAGTTTCCGGGGGGCGATCCTCCGGGCTTCTGGCATTCTTCGAATGGACGACGAATATCTTGAGGCGCAGGTGCCCCGGTTGGCGAACCAGATTTCCAGCAACACCCTGCGCGAGCTTCCTCTCGCCCTACGTTACCGCGCCACGCTCGCATGGCTTCGCCGGAGCGGGATTCCCGAGCCGGGATTCGCGGAGACGCAGCGTGTTTTGTCGCTCCTCGACGTCGACACCGGCCCGGCAAAAATCAACCTCCCCGGCGACTGGCATGCCCGCCGACGCGCCGGGCAGATCTTTTTGGAGAAAGGAAGAGAATGATCCAGTTTGCAAACGGGTTCCGGCTACCGACCTCGCCGACTTCGATCGAAAAAGGGGCCAATTTGTCGAGCCTGCTCGACGTCGATGCGATCGATTGCCTCGCGCACAATATCTCCCAGATTCATCCCGAATTTCCTTCCCCGGCTTTCCGGAAGGCTGCCCGGAAGGCGGTCGTCGGGCTCGGGCTGATGAACCGGGGAATCGCTCTAGCCGGGGTGCTGCGCGATTTTCTTCCGCAACGGTTTGAGGATGCGGCCCGGGTTCTGACGGATTCGCTCGGACCAACGCTGGAGGAATCATCGGGGCTGGGCCTGTCGTCATTCTTTTACCTGCCCCACGGGAAGTTTATCGCTCTTTACGGTGTCGATGCGAAATTCAACGCGGGGAAAGATCCATTCGAAACGGCCATGCGAGCACAGTATGAGATCACTCAGAGGTTCACTGCGGAGTTTTCCATTCGTCCGTTTCTCATCCACCATACCGAACGAACTTTGAAAAAGCTGATGAAATGGACGCGCGATGCCAGCCCGCACGTGAGACGCCTTTGCTCAGAGGGTTCGCGTCCGCGGCTGCCGTGGGCTGAGCGGCTTCAGATGTTTGTCAAAGATCCCACGCCCGTCCTCCCGATCCTTGAAACCTTGAAGGATGACGAGGATCTCTACGTCCGGCGGAGCGTGGCCAACCATGTCGGGGATATCGCCAAGGACCATCCCGCTCTCGCCATGGAGATCTGCCGGAGTTGGCTGAAGGGGGCCTCGCCTGAACGCCACTGGGTCATCCGCCATGCCGTTCGCCACCCTGCGAAAAAAGGCCATCCCGTCGCGCTCGAGCTGCGTCAGCTCGCTGCTCGAAAACGCTGACCGATGAGATTTCGATCAGCACTTCGGACGGCGTTGACCGCCGCACGCACCAACATCCTGCCCGGGGCTCTCCTTCAGGCCTTGATGCTCGTTTTCCTGTCAGCCTACATCGCGCATGAGGGGACCCGGCAGTTTCTTTTGGAGGTGGCCCGGGTCAAAAGTGAAGCCGGGTTCCTCTTCGCCTTCGTCTCATACATTGTCGCCGCCGCGCTACTTCCCGAGCTCTTGCGAGTGGCCTTCTTCCAAGGTGGTCGCATTCAACGCCGCAACGTGTGGCTGTTCCTGACGGCCGCCCCGTTTTGGGGTGCGATGGGAATCGTTGTGGACGCCTTCTATCGCTTCCAGGGCCAACTTTTTGGGTCGCACGTCGATGCCGTCACCATCGTCTGCAAAGTCCTCGTCGATCAGTTTCTCTTCAGTCCGCTCATCGGTGTGCCGAGTGTCACGGCGTGGTTTTTCTGGCGCGACTCCGGTTTCCGACGCTCCGCGGGAAAACAGATTTTCTGCGCGTCGTTTCTGTGGGATCGCATCTTTCCCATCCAGGTCGCGGGCTGGCTCATCTGGATTCCCGGCGTCACATTGGTCTACTTCATGCCGCCGCTGCTGCAAATCCCGGTCGCGGTGCTGATCCAGTGTTTCTGGGTGCTGATCCTGACGACACTCGGCGAGCGGTTTGATCGGAAGAGCCCGTTGGCACCGTGAGGCGGAACGATTCCTGCTTCCAACCCTTCCATCAACTGTGTTACCACCACCCCTGCCGAAGCCATTGAACCCTTCAGCGAACGAATAACGATCCTATGAGCACGAACAAGCGTTTCCGGGCCGGAGTCCTCTTCGGCGATGAAGTCAAAGAAGTCCTCGACTATGCCAAAGCTAACGGGTTTGCCCTCCCGGCGGTGAATTGCACCGGAACGAACTCCGTCAACGCGTCGCTGGCCGCGGGCCGCGAGGTCAACTCGCCAATGATGATCCAGTTCTCGAACGGCGGAGCCCAATTTTTTATCGGCAAGGGGATCAAAGGCGACAACCAACTCGGCCCGGTGCTCGGGGGAATTGCGGGCGCGCATTTTGTCGATGCCGCAGCAAAAGCCTACGGTGTGCCTGTGGTGCTCAATACCGACCACTGTGCCAAGAAGCTCCTGCCCTGGGTGGACGGGCTTCTGGCCGCGAGCGAGGAGCAGTTTTCCAAGACAGGCCGACCACTGTATTCCTCCCATATGCTCGACCTCTCCGAGGAACCGCTCGAAGAGAATATCGAGACGTGTGCGCGCTATCTCGAGCGCATGACCAAGATGGGAATGACGCTCGAAATCGAACTCGGTGTGACCGGCGGCGAGGAAGATGGGGTGGATAACTCCTCGGTCGATGAGTCCCGGCTCTACACGCAGCCCGCAGAAGTCGCCCATGCTTACGAGGTCCTCGGAAAAATCAGTCCGAATTTCACGATCGCGGCCGCTTTCGGCAACGTCCACGGCGTTTACAAACCCGGCAACGTCAAGCTCAAGCCCAGCATCCTGAAAAACTCACAGGATTTTATTGAGAAAAAATTTGGCACTGCTCCGAAGCCGGTCAATTTCGTTTTCCACGGCGGCTCGGGTTCGTCGCGCGAGGAAATCCGCGAGGCGCTGAGCTATGGTGCCATCAAGATGAATCTCGATACCGACCTCCAATGGGCTTTCTGGGACGGCATCCGGGAATACGAGGCCAAAAACCACGATTATCTGCAAGGCCAGATCGGCAACCCCAGCGGGCCGGACGCACCAAATAAAAAGTATTACGATCCCCGCGTCTGGCTCGGAGCTGGCGAGGCGGCGTTCACCAAGCGACTGATCACATCGTTCGAGGACCTCAACTGCATTGGGCGGAATCAGTAGCTGCTCGGTCGGAGTCCGGTTTGCTTTTTGAACCAGCGCGAAAAGTAGTTTTGGTCCAGGAACCCGAGATCCTCACAAACGTCCTTGATGCGCGGCTGTTCGCGAAGGAGCCGGATCGCTTTTTTTAGGACCAAGGCGTCACGGTATTCGCGAAGGGTTTGGCCGGTCGCGCGTTTGAAGATGCGATTGAGGTAGTCGGTTTGATATCCCATCCGGTGGGCCAAGCCGGAAATCTCAGGCAACGGCTCCTCACTCTGCTGGAGCATGCGCTCGAATTTTCTTACAAATCCGGGGATATCCCGTGCCGGTGCAGGAATTCCGTCCGTCGCGCGAAGAAGGGTGTCGAGGATCCGGAGAATTCCCGCTGCGACCAGAAGCCGGCAGCTCGCATGGTTAGGATCGGAGACTCTCGTCAAATCCGCCAGCTCCCGCTTGATCCCGCCGGTTTCGGACTGGCTCAGACGCCGTAGAAAAAACCCGTGCTTCACCGCGCCGCGCCACTCCAGCTCAAGGACAAGACAAAGCGGCCGCCGCCCGGCCGTTTCCTGAAACGAGTGGAGGCATCGCGGGGGAAGGAACGCAACAGATGACGGTCCGGTCTGGTATGTCCGCCCATCCGCCGTGATGAGCCCGGATCCGCTCAGGTAACACAGGATCTGCGTGAAGGAATGTGAATGCTCCGCAAGCTGATCCACCTCGGGCAGGTGCCTGTTCATGCGCAGACGCCGCACCCTCAAGCCCGGAAGCCGGACATCCATTTTGCGGAGGAGGAGGGGACGGAAGTTTTTCACGATTTTCCCGTATCCAAAATTAAGACGGAAATAAAGTCGTTTTTGTGCTATCTTTCTGCGCCTCCGTCATAACGCGTGGGAGCCCTCGCAAGTTAGGGTGCCGTCATGTCCTCCGTCGTTCTCGTTACCGGCTCCAGCCGTGGCCTCGGCCGTGGTGTCGCACAATCACTCGCTGCCGCCGGCCACAGCGTCGCGATCCACTACGCCAGCAACCGGCAGGCTGCCGATGAGACCGTGGCACTGTGCGAAGGCCTCGCCGTTCGCCCGGAGCAAAAGTTTGCCGCCGTCGGAGGAAACGTGGGACTCGCTGCGGATCGCCAGAGAATTTTTGATGAAACCTTGAGTGCGTTCGGACGCCTCGATGCGCTCGTGAACAACGCCGGCATCGCACCACGCGTTCGGGCGGACATCGTGGATGCCACGGAGGAAATCTTTGATGAGGTGATCGCGGTGAACCTGAAAGGCCCTTATTTCCTCTCGCAGTTGGCCGTCCGACACTGGCTTTCCCTTCCGGGTCAATCCCTGCTCCCCAACGGCTACAAACTCATCTTCATTAGTTCGCTGTCCGCAAATACCGCATCTATCAACCGCGGCGAATACTGCATTTCGAAGGCCGGACTCGCGATGGCGGCCCAGCTATGGGCCGTCCGCCTGGCCGCCGATGGCATCCAAGTCACGGAGCTCCGTCCTGGAATTATGGCCACCGACATGACGTCTGGCGTCAAAGAAAAATACGACCGTCTCCTCGCCGAAGGGATCGTTCCGCAAAAGCGCTGGGGCGAGCCCTCGGATGTCGGCCGCGCGGTGGAATCCATCCTGGCCGGGCATTTTCCCTTCTCCACCGGAGACGTCATCAATATCGATGGCGGATTCCACCTTCGACGACTCTAAATCCCCATGATTTCCATCCGACACGACCTTTCGGCCGACCACCTGAGCACAAAGATCCAGCGTCTTTGGGAGGCCTCGGCTCCAAAAATTCTTTCGATTGATTCCAATGAACGTCCGGGCGAGGCCACGCCGGTTTTCACGATCCAAGGCCGCTACACAGCGCGCGGGTGGACCGAGTGGACTCAGGGATTCGTGTATGGTTCCGCCATCCTCCAATTCGACGCGACCGGTGACGAGCGGTTTCTCGAGCTCGGGCGCGACCGCACTCGCGAGCGCATGGCCCACCACATCACGCATACGGGAGTGCACGATCATGGATTTAACAATGTTTCCACTTACGGAAATTTGCTTCGCCTGATGACCGAGGGAAAGATCCCCTTCGACGCACGGGAAAAGGATTTTTATGAGCTGGCGTTGAAATGTTCCGGAGCGGTTCAGGCCGACCGATGGACAAAGACGTCGTCCGGCGGCGGATACATCTACTCGTTCAACGGCCCGCATTCGTTGTTTGCGGACACCATCCGTTCGCTCCGCGCCCTCTCGGTTTCCCACGCACTCGGGCATGTGCTCATGGGAGAGAAGGATGCAAAGATTTCCCTGCTCGGCCGCCTGCTCGATCACGCGCGGACGACGGCGGATTTTGCCGTCTTTTATGGTGAAGGCCGCGATGCCTACGACCTCCGCGGACGCGTCGCCCACGAGAGCATCTTCAATATCAATGACGGAAACTTCCGCTGCCCGAATTCCCAGCAGGGATTTTCTCCGTTCACCACATGGACACGCGGGCTCGCCTGGATCATCGCCGGATACCCCGAGCAACTCGAGTGGATCGCCACGCTGTCCGACGCTGAGCTCGAGCCCTTCGGCGGCCGCGAAGCAATTGAAGCGATGTTGCTCCGTCCCGCGAAAGCCTCCTGCGATTTCTATATTGAGCAGACCCCGACAGATGGAATTCCGTATTGGGATACGGGCGCTCCCGAACTGCATCGAATCCCAAGTTACCTCGACCGTCCGGCACAGATTGAGAACGATTTTGAACCGGTGGACAGTTCTGCCGCAGCGATTGCCGCACAAGGCCTCCTGCGCCTCGGCCGATACCTTGGGGATAAGGACCCTGAGAATGCCCGGCGCTACTGGCAGGCCGGCTTGACCGTTGCAGATACCGTGCTGGCGGAACCCTATCTCTCCATCGACCCCGGGCATCAGGGCCTCATCCTCCACTCGATTTACCATCGACCCAACGGTTGGGACTACACGCCGCCGGGGAGCAAAATCCCCCGAGGCGAGTCATCGATGTGGGGCGACTACCACGCCCGGGAACTCGCCCTCTACATTCAACGCCTCATCGAGAAGAAGCCATACTACACGTTTTTCGGCGGGGTCTAATCCCTCCACGACCATCCCATGATCATCTCCGACCTCACACAAATTGAAGGCCGCCGCTACCCTGCCCGGCGAAGGACACAAAATCTTGCCGGGGGAGTCGCTCCCATTCAGGCAAAAAATTTCAGCATGGGAAATGTCACGCTCGATCCCAATGGCGGCCAGGTGCCCTGGCACAATCAGGAGCAGGAAGAAGTCTATTTCGTGATCGAGGGGACCGGCGAAATGTGCCTCGGCGAAGAGCGCCAAACCGTGTCCGGCGGGCAAATGGTTTTTATTCCACCCGGCGTTTTTCACCAACTCACGAACATCGGCGAGACGCCGCTGCGAATGATCTATTGTTACGGCCCCGCAGGCGATGTCGCCCACTGGCGGCAAGAACTCGACGGCACCCTCCCGGTCGCGGGACGGGACGTGCCTCCGCTCCCGGACGGTGCCGCCCCTCAGTGCACAGCCAAACCTTCGGCCTGAAAATTTCCCAACGAACACACGACTATGAAAATCCACAAAATCGGCATCATCATGAACGGCGTCACGGGACGCATGGGCACCAACCAGCATCTCATCCGCTCGATCGATGCGATCATCAAACAGGGGGGCGTGAAGGTCAGCCCAACCGAATTTATCATGCCGGATCCCGTCCTCGTCGGACGCAATGAGATCAAGCTGAAAGAACTTTGCGCGCGCACATCGGTCGAGAAGTGGACGACCGACCTGGACAGCGTGATGAGCGATCCCGCCTACGGGATTTACTTTGATGCGCAGAGCACACTGCGGCGGTTCGACGCGGTCAAACAAGCGGCTGAAGCCGGCAAGCACGTGTATTGCGAGAAGCCCACAGCGATCACCACCGAGAACGCCTACGCCCTCTACAAGATCTGTCGCGATGCCGGCGTGAAGAACGGAGTCGTTCAGGACAAACTCTGGCTGCCCGGTCTGGTGAAATTCCTTCGTCTCAAGTAAAACAATTTTTTCGGCGACATCCTCTCTGTGCGCGGTGAGTTCGGCTATTGGGTTTTCGAGGGCCACACGGTCTCACCACAACGCCCGAGCTGGAACTACCGGAAGGAAGAGGGTGGGGGAATGGTTGTGGATATGCTTTGCCACTGGCGGTATGTCATCGACAATCTTTTTGGCCCGGTGAAAAGCGTATCATGCCTCGCCGCGACGCACATTACCGAGCGGGTGGATGAGCTGGGCAAGCCTTACAAATGCACGGCGGATGATTCCGCCTATTCGACGTTCGCGCTCGAGAACGGGGTCGTTTGCCATTTCAACTCCTCGTGGAATGTCCGCGTTCGACGGGATGACTTGCTCACCATGCAAGTCGATGGCACGAAGGGCAGCGCGATTGTCGGGTTGCGGGACGTCTGGATCCAACATTACGGCAACACGCCCCGACCGGTCTGGAACCCCGATGTTCCGCAGCCGATCGACTTCTTCAACGGCTGGGCCAAAGTGCCCGAGCAGGAGACCTACGAGAACGCCTTCAAGATCCAGTGGGAGCTCTTCCTCCGCCATGTGGTCTTGGACGAGCCTTTCCGGTGGACACTTCTCGAAGGCGCCAAGGGCGTGCAGCTCGCGGAATTTGGTCTCAAGAGCAGCGCCGAACGTCGCTGGCTTGAGCTGCCCGATCTCGTAGCGTAACTCCGCCTACGAAACGCGCTCGACTACGACACGATCGCCAGAAACGGAGAGAATCCGAATCGGTTCTCCCGCCTCGATGAACGTCCCTTCAGTGACAACATCGACGAGGGTTTCCCCGAGGCGGGCTTTTCCCGCTGGTCGAAGCGTCGAGTAGGCAAATCCGGTCTCACCCGCCCGGACGCATGGCCCTCCGAAAGAACCCGGTGTAGCCGTGGGACGCGACGGTCCACTGGCCGACTGCGTCGGCAGGAATATTCGCCGAAAGACCGGCAAGTCGGGCAAGAACCTCGCAAGCAGCGAAATGACCAGCCCCGAGGCAACAATGGCGATTCCCAGATTGAGCATCGGTCGCGCAACCAGACTATAAGAAAAGCTCACAGGCTGAGCGGGATAAAAATCGACCATCGCAAAAAACAAAGCCCCGACCATCAAGGCCGTGCCCAACCCTGCAAGCAGCAGAACTCCCGGAAAGAACACCAACTCGACAACGACCAAGACGGTCCCCAGAAGGAAAATGGCGGCAACCTCAAGACCGGTCAGGCCTGCGATGTAGTGGCCCGCGAAGAATAGCAGGAAGCAGCACGCCGAGATGATACCTGCCACACCGAATCCCGGAGACTTGAATTCGAGATAGGCTCCGATGGCACCGCCCAGAAGGAAGAGCGGTGCCAGCATGGTGATCCATTGCGCGATTTTTTCAAATCCCGAGGGCTCGACTTGAATGATCGCGTCCGGCGAAAGCCCGGCCTTCTTGCAAAGCTCCGGGATGTCCGCCGCGATGCCTGAGGCCAGCAACGGCTTTCCCGCGACATCCTTGACCGCCTCTTGGGCACTGAGCGTCAGGAGCGCGCCTTTGGGGTTGATCACCTGGTCTCCGACCTTGACCTCTTTGTCGAGATTCATAAACCCATCGACCAACTCCGGGTGGTAACCATTGAGTTCGGCGACGCTCCGGAAGTAGCCCGAATAGTAGGAAACGATCTTTGCATTCATCGTTGCTGGAATTTCCTGTCCGGAACTCACGACCGGTGCCGCCGCACCGATGGCACTGACGGGGGCCATGAAGACCTTCTTTGTGCCCAACGCGATCAGTGCCCCTGCCGATCCGGCATTCGTATTGACGTAGGTGAACGCCGGCACGCGGCTTTTCATAAGCATTTGCACGATGTCTTCCGTCGTCTTGAGCGAGCCGCCGGGGGTATTCATGTTGAGGATCAAGCCCGACGCGCCGGAGGCTTCGGCTTTTTTCAAGATTCGGCGGAGAAAGAAAAACTGGGCGTCGGAAACCGCGCCGTCGAGCGGCACCACAACGACGGCTCCTTTTTGAAACGGCTCCTCAACAGCCTGCGCCGGGAGGAGTCCGGCGACCAAAGTAAGCAGGAGCAAACAACGCATCATGGGTGGAATCTCCCCCGCGTCACCCGGGCTCGCAAGGTAAATCCTGGTCGCTTACTTCGCGTCCGGCAGGATAACCACCTTGATGCGTTCCACGCCCTCGCGGGCAAAGTCGCTCGGCGGATAGGCTTTCTGGGCTTTGAGGAACCATGCCAGCGCCGAGCCCGGTTGCTGCTTCTTCTCGAGATCCTCGGCCTGTTTGATCGCCCGGACAAAGTCCGCCGCCTTCGTGGTCAGGTCGGCGCGAACCTGATTGAGTTTGTTGTCGTCTGGAAACTGCTGGTAGGCCTGCTCGGCGCTTTCCCAAGCTCCCGCGTAGTCGCCGCGCTTTTCGACCTCTTGTGCACGGATGATCGCGGCCTCGATGACGGTCATGTCATCGAGCACCTTGCGCAATTGCTCCTGCTTCTCGGGGAACATCGCGGCGGCGGCGATGAAGCGCATTTTATCATCAAAAATCTGCCGGTAGTTTTTTTGGCTGAGCAACTGATCAAAATCGACCAACGCGCGCTGCTGGACATCGGCTTGGCTGAAGATCATGCCGCCGACTTCGGCGAGGGCGGGATTCCTCGGCCAGATCTCTGTGGCGGATTTGAGCTCGGCTTCGAGTGTCGCCTTGTCTCCGCTCACGGCGGCATTCCGGGCCTTCGCGATGTGCATGGCCGAGACTGTGCGCGCGGTTTCGATGGCCGCCATCGGCTTCGAGTTATCGAAATCCTTCGCAATGCGATCCAGCTCCTTCACGAGCTTCTCTGCGAGCGTGTAATCTTTGACCTCGATGGCACTGATGAGCTGATTCGATTTCTGGACAAAATCCAGGGCGCGACGCTTATCGTCCCGGCGAAGGGTGCGGACATCCGGCATGTATTCTCCGAGGATGAATGTCTCAGCCAGCCGCTTCGTCGCACTTTCCAACTCCTCTTTTTCCAAAAGGAATTTGAAGGCTTGCACGCCCTCGCGGACATCCCGCATGGCTTCGTTGGCCAACGAGTCGAGTGTGCCAACCGTCGGGGGCATCCCGGTGGTCTTGGAGAATAGACTTTTCGAATCCTCGCCCACCCGCAGAAGGCTGTCCCCATCGCTAAAGATCGCCCGGTAAAACCTTGTGCCGATGACAACATGCTGGAACCGCCGCTGGAGGAAGTGCTGAACGATGAGGGCCTGGAATTCGATCTTCACTTGTAGCTCGGCAACTTCCTTCTTGAGCTGGTTCGCCTTCAGCAGCGCATTAACCTCAGCCAGTCGTGTCACGAGCGGCTGCATCTCCATGTCGCGCTTGAGCTGCTGTTGTTTTTTCCATTCCTCAGCGGCAGAGGCATCGCTGCTGCTTGGACCTCCCAGCGAGGTCCCCTGGGCGGCCATTTTCGAATTCCACTCGAGGCGCTTACGTTCCTTCTCCAAGCTGTCATTGGCGGCGAGAAGGCGCTCATTGGAACGCTTGGCCAGCCACGAGGCATAGACCTGATTCGCAATCGCATCACAAAGCCTCGCGTCGATATCGAATTGGGAGGCTTGGGGAAGCAGGCGGAATGCTTCATCGAGTCCTTTGGGCGTCACGGTGCCGGGAGCCAGTTTGTCGACAATCGTTTTCAGGATCGCGTTGTAGTCGCGATCATTCTCCGAGGTCGCCTCGGGCGCATTCAGGAACTTCTCAAAACGGGCTTCGAAGATTCGATTGTTGTTGATGTTCCAGCTCTTGCCATCCCACTGCACGATCTCGCTTCCCGGATCGAGAAAGGGCAGGTCTTTGCCGAGGAAGCTTGATCCCCCGGCCGGTGCCTGCGATCCGCCTCCGCCCGAGCCCTGTGGAGCGGGTGCCGCCTGCGGAGCCGGAGCCGGATCAGGGACCTGAGCATTGAGCATCAACGGAAGGACAGCGAGCAGGACGGCGGAGATTTTTTTCATGCCTTCGTCAGATTCTTGGTTCGCAGGATTCCTTTGTCGTCCACTTCAATAACGAAAATGAACTTCTGTCCCTTTTGGATGTTGATCGCGTTAAATTCCGTCGTGACCAACACCGGCAGCGTATCCTTGCCTTTTTCGACATCGACCGCGAAGAGTCGGCCGGAGGTCGGCGACCACGCCAGCGAGTTCGAGACTTCCCCTTCAAATTTGTAAACATTTCCCCGAAGACTGTTGGCATTCTCCAGGTAGGAGGTGACATCGAGCGGCGCAATCGTGCGGTAGGGATCCGAGGACCCCGATGGGAAGAGGCGCGATCCCAAGAAGGCCGCGAGAATCAGCAGCGCGGCGAGGCCGAGCCAGAGAGGGTGAAACGAGGACTTGCCGCGACGCGCCATATCAACTCCTTACGCGCCGATGGGGTTTATTTCAACCGGAAAGGCGGGACTCCCATGCTCCGTCACTGGGAATTTGGCTCGGACGTGAAGATCTTTTTCATTCCCGGAACGCCGGCCCCGGCTTCGTAGGCATCGAGTTCCGCAACGCGACGCGCGTGGCGTCCGCCATCAAACGGTGTGGCCAGCCAGATGTCGACGATCCGGAGAGCGATCTCGAACGAAATCATTCTCTGTCCGAGCGAGAGGACATTGGAGTTGTTATGGCGCCGTGACAACTCGGCGGTCTCATCGTTCCAGCAGAGTGCGCACCGCACGCCTTTGACTTTGTTGGCCGCGATGGCCTCGCCATTTCCCGAGCCCCCGAGCACGATCCCGCGCTCGGCCTCACCCCGGACGACGGCTTCGGCCGCAGGAATGATAAAAAGTGGGTAGTCCGTGCTCTCGGCACTCGTGGTGCCGTGATCGGTGACGTCATGCCCGGCCTCGCGAAGGTAGGCGACAAGTCGTTCCTTGTATTCGAATCCCGCGTGGTCGCTGCCGATGCTGATTTTCAATGGGTGTGGGCGGGTTCGGGTTGGTCGGAATACGGAGCCTGGGCGGTGAGGCCGAGGGTTTCGAGAAGCTCGCGATCCTCATCGACGCCGGGATTTCCGGCTGTCAGGAGTTTTTCTCCGTAAAAAATCGAATTCGCTCCCGCAAAGAAGCACATCGCCTGCGCCTCGCGGGAGAGGCGTGTGCGGCCCGCCGAGAGTCGGATTTTTGCCTTCGGCAAGACGATCCGAGCGGTGGCGATCAATCGGACCAACTCAAAGATATCGATCGGCGGGGAATCGGCGAGCGGCGTCCCGGGCATCGGCATCAGGCAGTTGATCGGCACACTCTCCGGTGGGGGATCGAACGAACACAGCACGCTGAGCATGCTCAGGCGGTCGAGTTCGGACTCGCCCATGCCGATGATTCCTCCGCAACAAACGCTCAACCCAGCGCGTTGGACGGATCCGATCGTGTTCAAGCGGTCTTCGAACGTGTGGCTGGTGACGATCTTGGGGTAATGCTCCGGCGATGTGTCGATATTGTGATTATAAGCGGTAAGCCCCGCCTCTTTGAGCTTAAGCGCCTCGGCATCTCCGAGCTGGCCGAGCGTGACGCAAACCTCCATCCCGAGGCGACTAACGGCTCGAACGGTCTCCAGCATTTGCTCGAACTTCACATCGCCCTCGCGAACCCCCTTCCATGCGGCCCCCATGCAGAACCGGGTGGAACCATTTTCCCGCGCCTTCTCGGCCACGGGGAGAACCTCGTCTTTAGTCATGAGATCCTGGCGTTCCAAGCCCGTCTTGTGATGGGCACTCTGCGAGCAGTAGCCGCAATCCTCACTGCATCCGCCGGTCTTCACGCTGAGGAGGGTGCAGAGTTGGACTTCGTTCTTCTCCCAAAATTCCAAATGAACCCGTCGACTTTCTTGAATGAGGTCGAAAAGGGGGCGGCGATAGATTTGTTCGAGTTTTTCCAGTGTCACA
>JBMOHW010000053.1:0-16651 GCA_049317665.1 Terrimicrobiaceae bacterium
GGCGAGCGTCATTCCTAGGAGGAGGTGGTTCCATCGCTCCCCCGGATCCCCCTGGATGGCCCGGCGGAGGTCGTCATAGGCTTTCCCGAGAGCCACTTGCCCAGCCGGCGTCTCGGGCGAGGCTGTGCGAAGGAGCGACTCGCCACGGATCCGCCGGAGCCTAGAGTGGTCGGGAGCCTCCTCCAACGCCCGTGTGGCAATGGCCTCCGCCACGGGTGCCCGACCTTGGAGTAATTCGTTCTCGGCGAGTAAAGAGTGCCACTCCGTGGATGAATGCCGGTGTAGGAGAAAGAGCAGCCACCCGCTCACGCCGACGGCGCAGAGCGCCGTCGCCACACGGACAAATGACCCGCGCCATGACCGATGTAGGGACGGAATTCCCGCGTTTGCCAGCATTCCCAGACAAACGGACACCAGGATCGCGTTAGCGGGAATTTGCATGTTGTAATCAAAGAACGAATGCGCGGCTGCCGCCGCACAGGCAGAAATTGAACCGGCAAGAAATGCCGCCGAGTTGCTCTGTGGGCGGCTGGAGATTGCCATCCGTTCCCGCAGAGCCTTCAGGAAACCGGTGACGCCCGCCTTCAGGTTTACTAACGCCGCGAGGGCGATGATCGCTAAGCCGGCAAATCCGAAATCTGAAATCATCTGCGCCCAGTCGTTGTGAGCATACATATTGTTGGAAACGTCGATGGAATCCGCAAGGCGCCGGGATATCTGCGTAAACGACCCGGCACCGGTCCCCATCACGGGCTCGAGTTGAATTTGAGAGAGGACCGCCCTCCAGAGGTTGAGGCGATAGGAATCGTCAACGATGAGGTCGAGCCGGGCCTTCACAATCGCGCTGTTCGCAAAAAGGAGATACGCACCGCCAATAAAAATCGCGCTCGCGGCAATGGCGCCGGCAACGAAGAGAAACCGCCGGTCCCGCGCCCCGACGGCAATGCCGCTGACAACCAGCAGCAAAAAAACCACAAGCCCGAACCCAAGGCCAATCACTCCGCCCCGACTCAGGGTCATCATCGTGCCCACGACACAGACGCCGCCGAGATAGGCAAAGACAATTTTTGCCCAGAGCGGGCACCGGCCGAACGCCGCAATTCCGAGCCCAAAGAAGGCCATGATGTTGAAAAACCACGCCAATTGATTTCCGCTGAGAAAGAATCCCATTCCCCGACGAACTC
The DNA here is from genome assembly GCA_049317665.1 of Terrimicrobiaceae bacterium. GTDB lineage: Bacteria > Verrucomicrobiota > Verrucomicrobiia > Chthoniobacterales > Terrimicrobiaceae > JBBRHN01. The sequence continues at coordinate 1,185 of JBMOHW010000053.1, forward strand.
CTCCCGCGACCGGGCGCAGGTTCCACTGCCTCATTTGCTCGCTGACCCATGGCAGCGGAAAGAAATCCTTATCGGCTGTAAATTGCATCGCAGCGACGGTGGCCTGCGCGATGATCGCAGCGAAGAGAATCGAAACAAAAACATACCTCGTCGCTGGCGTCGTGAGCATACAGGCGCTCACAAGGTAGGCCACAAGGCAGCCGGTTACCAAGAACGTGTAGAAGACCGAGAGATCCTGGCCGGGCGATTCCAGAGATCTCCAAAGAAGGTAGCTGCCAGCCAGCACCACACTGAGCACCGCCCAGCCGTTCGGGGACACCGCACGACGCCAGAGGATCACGACCACAGTCAGGGCGCCCGCAATCGCCAGGAACCCATAGGCAGGAAGCGCAAAAACCGTGCGCAGCAGGCCCCCGTAGAGACCCTGCGCCGAGACGATCGCGAGCGCAAGCAGGACGGCCATGACAACTCTCATTCGGGCGGGAGAATGACGAACAATCCGCCGCCGCTCAACCTCCAATTATTGACGAGGCGTTACTTCACAAGAGCAAAGACAAAATCGGCCACGGGTGGACGGGCTGACAGGTCCTGACATCGCTTCGCCATCGCGCTGCCGGGGTTCTTCTTGCGCTCACCTGGTTCGATTTCGGAAGCCTTGAGAAAGGCTTCGCGGGCCTCCGCCCAATTTCCCTTCCGATAAATCTCCCGCGCAGCGGCATAGGCGGTGAGCCTCTCGGCGACCGCCGCCGCCACATCGCTTCCCCGACCGAGCAATTCATACAATTCAACCGGCTGGGAACGACCCGGCACGAGGACGCGATCGAGTGGGCGGAAAACCAACTCGGCATCATCCCGAATTGCTTGCGCATAGGTCTCGGACGAGACCAGAATCTCGGCGCCGTAATACCCCGCCGCCGCCTCGATTCGCGCAGCGAGGTTCACCGTGTCCCCCATCATGGTATAGTTAAAACGCAGCTTCGAACCGATGTTTCCCACGACCGCAAGCCCCGTATGCAGGCCAACGCGGCTGGACATCTGATGAACCCGCGTGGGCCATCGGTCCGCCTGAGACGCCCACCCCACCCGCAGACGAACCTGGCCCTCCTGAAGGGCGAGAGCCGCGCGGCAGGCCGCGGCGGCGTGACCGGCGCACGGGAGCGGTGCGCCGAAAATCGAGACGATCGCGTCGCCGACATATTTGTCCAGTGTTCCGGCGGCATCAATAACTGCCGAAGTGCCCTCTCCGAGATACTCGCTCATGAGCTCAACAAGGTCGGTCGGCGTCAATTCCTCGGCAATGGGAGAAAATGAGACGATGTCACTGAAAAATGCCGTGATCTCTACTTCCGCTCCGCCGGTCTTTGGCGGGATGTTTTTCTCGACCATTTCGTCAACGACGGCTGACGATACGTAACTCCCGAAGAGCTCCCGAATCCTCCGTTTATGACGTTGCTCGCGCGAGAGCTGAACGACCGTTCCCGCAAACATGCAACTCAGGGCGGCACCAAGGGGCCCGACCATTGGAATGACAAGGTTCCAAGACGAGAAGACATAAAATGCGGCGGCAATATATGCGAGGATGACAACGATCGGAACCACGGTCGCCACCGAGGCAAATCTCTGGGGAACCAAACAAACCGAACCGGACAGAATCCCCAGCCCGAAGATGATCAGCCAATTCGCCCAAACCGGCGGACGCTCAAGAAATCGACCCGAGAGGATGGTCTTCAGGAGATTGCCATGAATCGACACCCGAGGCACGGCCCCGGACCCACTCAAGGGCAATACGGAAACATCTTTGAGAAGCGGATCGGTCGGGCCGATCAGCACAATCGAATTGCGGAATCCCGAAAAAAATTCCGCCGCCTGACTTTTCTCCTCCTCCGTCCCATTTGCGACCATTTGAGCGGCGGCGAGGACTTTAACTATGCTCGTCTGAGGGTTCTGCTCTGAGATCCACGGAGAGAACCAGTTCGGCTCGACAAGCTGGCCGAGGAAGAGGGGGATTCGCGCGGCGACTCCACCATCCGCTCCACGAACGACCATTTCGTGCTGGCCGATCTCGATGCTCGATTCGTTCAGTCCCCAGTGGATCAATGCCAGTTCGAGCGAAAGCGGAAAATAGCTGTGTCCATCGGCCATGGCGAAGAACGGCACATACCTCGCACCCTCACCCAGCGTGTTGATCAGCCCCACGTGACCCCATGTCGGCCCGACGATGGGAAACCCGGGCAACTCGGGAAGACCTCCGCTCCCGCGTTCACCGTCGAACACAAAGGGGAACGCTCCCTGGTGAGCGGAGTCCTGGCGAGCCGAGCCAAATGCGGCCGCCAAAACAATGTTTTGATTTTTCCGAACACTCTTCCCGAGAGCCAAGCTACCCGCCTCGGCCTCGGCCCGACCGAGTTGGGGAAGTCCGGATGATGAGAAAACAAAATCGATGCCGGCCGCTCGGATTTTCCCATGTTCAAAGAGCGCGTCGAGTGCTCTCGCAAAAACCTCTCGGCTCCACGGAAAATTGCCAATCGTATCCAGTGCTTCGAAATCGACATTGACGTAAACGACGTCGACCGGCGACGGAATTGACCCCCGGGCGGAGAAGCGGAGGTTGATCGCCTGTTCCTCCAGAAAACTCAGCACCCCGTCGGCTCCTAGGAAAGTTGAGCCGTCTCGACCGGGCATCAAAGGAAACTGCGAGAGCAGAGCCCAGAGCCCGCAGATCACCGCCAGACCTGCGGCCGCCCAAGATTCGGAAAAGAATGAGGAGAGAGATCGCGGTAACTTCACATTATAAAAAGAAAGCGGGGCAGAGAAGTCCTCTGCCCCGCTCAAAATCTGTTCCGAGCCCTCCCAGACTAAGGGGTTGTGGTCTGGTAGATACTCGGCTGGCTCGGAGGATTCTGGGCCCCGCCGCCGCCTCCACCACCACCGCCGCCTCCACCACCCGTGCCGGCACCAGTTCCCGTTCCCGAGCCGCCTTGAAGCGTTCCGACATCGGTGGCACCTTGATCGCCGGTATCCAAGTCCAGCGGAATCGAAGTTGTTGAACTGGCCGATCCGGCATCCGTCGTGAAGGAGAAGCTTTCCATCAGGGATTGGAACTGCGCGGTAATCTCCGCTGCGGCCTCAGGGGTTAGAGGACCAGCTTGCCCTCCGCCCGAAACAGGCTGCCCGAAGGTCCCGGAGAGAGAAATGGTGTTCCCAGCCGTCACCGTCGTCGACTCGGTCTGACCAGTTCCTTGAAAGGCCACCGCACCCTCCGTCACACTCAGGCTGGCTGTGAACGTCCGCCCATCTGCCGAGATGGAGGTAATCGTGAGCCGGAACTTCGTGCCCCGGATCCCGGCGGTTCCAACCGGCGTCGTGAGTTGCATTTTTGATCCCTTATTGAGTTTGCGGACGTCGCCGAGAACCTCGCCGCGCTTGAGATTGACTTCGGTGATCGAGGTCGTCGGCTCGGTCTTAGTAGTTTTAATGTTAATCGCCGTTGGGTCGAAAGGATCCTGAAGAAACTTGGTGATCGAGAAATAGCTGTCCGGCTCGACACCCATGACCGTTCCATTGGAGAAGACCAGGGTAGCGCGGGATTTTGGTCCCGTCTCGATCGCCTCACCCTGACGGAGAATGTATCCCTCTTTGGCTGCAACTTTGGCGCCGACCGCCGCTTCTGGCCGGGTCCGGCCCAAGGACTTGTCTTCTTCCCTGATCGCCAAATCGACTTCCTTCTCACGAATGACGAAGACTGTTCCCTCGACACTACCGATCCGGATTTCGCCGGGTGACATAGGAGCGGCTTGAACAAATGGCACCAAGGTCATTACAGCTACGACGATTGCGATGGCTGAACCGATGGGAGATTTCATGGTTGCGAGACGCTATCTGTGGGATTCAAAAAAGGCAAGGGAATAATCGCCGGTGATCAACCGGTCGAATCGATGAATCTCCGTCGCTCGGGCGGACAAGATTGGGCTTGGGATCTCCGGCCATCGCGTGTTCGATGCTCGGCTTCAGGTGATGGAACTCTCGGAAAAATTTCTCGTCTCGATGTGTGGCTGGCCCGTTTTTCAGCAGGCTCGGGCGATCCATTCGGCGGGAAGGGTCAGCGAGGCGTCGTTTGAAGTTCCGGTTTTGCGGGGCAGGGTGGCATCGGACGGGAAGTCGTTTCTCGCGGGTTTGAAGATTCGGAACGCGATTGACGTCGAGAATATGTGCCCGTGCCGGGATTCGCGGATGAGAGCCGTTATTTGCGCGCACTCGGTTGCGGTCGGTTTGGAGGTTCTCAAGCCCCACGTTCACCGGGAAATGCGGTCCGCCCAGACAGATGCCACTCAGCGTCGACCTGCCGCGGGAGCAACCGAAGAAATTCCGCGAGTCGAGGTGATGCTGGAAGGCTCGCTCCGGCACTTGGAGGCCAGTATCGCGTTTCGTTACTCCCAGCCCGGGGTCGCGAATCCCAAAGCCGAGGCGGTTGTTTTTCAGGAGATCCTCGGCTGTGGCTTCGAGAACTCCGGCAACAAAGCCGTGCTCCGGGGCGAGGAGGCCGTGCTGCGATTTTTTGCCACCTCGCTGCCGAATTGGCGGACGAAATGGATTACGAGGGAAGGCGAGCGGTTCCAGCACGTGACGCGGGACATCGTGGCGATCGAACCTCATTTTGCGATCCAAGAAAAAGGCGACGGTTGGCTTGATTTCCACGTTCATTTTACAGCCGGTCGCGAGGCAGTCTTGTCAAACCCCGACCTCCAGCGTCTTCTCCGCGGCGGCGATCCGACACTCCGGCTCTCCGACGGACGTCGCGCGGTCCCGGATTCGGATCTGGCGTCCGACCTCGAGGCGGTTTTGCAGGACTGCGATCCGTTGCAGGAACGCGGTGGCTACCGGATCCGCGAGGCCCATCGCGGTTATCTGGAAGCCTGCATCGCGGCGTGGACCCGAAAAGATGTCGCGGCAGCAGGGAACGAATCCGCCGCCCTCGGCGCACTTTCTTCGCAGCTGCGACCCTACCAGGCGGAGGGAACCCGATGGATGCTCGCCCGCCGGGGGTTTGGCGGACTCGTCGCAGACGAGATGGGGCTTGGAAAAACGATCCAAACACTTGCCATGATCGAAGTCGTGCCCGGCCCCCATCTCGTGGTCTGCCCGTCTTCCCTTGTCTGGAACTGGACCCGCGAAGCAGCTCGATTTCTGCCCACGCTGCGGGTCCTCCCGATCAGCGGTCCAAATCGCGCCGGGGCATTTGCGAAGATCCCGGATTTCGACTTGATCATTACCAGCTATCCCCTTCTCCAGCGGGACATTTCAAACTACCGCAGTCGGACGTTTGCAACCGTGATCCTCGACGAGGCGCAGCACATCAAGAACCCCGACAGCCTGAACGCCAAAGCCGCCATCGCCCTGAAGTCCGAATCACGATTCATCCTCACCGGAACACCGCTGGAAAACTCAGTGCGCGATCTCTGGTCACTCTTTGATTTTCTTCTTCCGGGATATCTTGGATCCCGAAACGACTTCCGCGACCGCTATGAGAAACCCCTTCTCGAGGGCGAGCGCGGGCCGATCTGGGAGCGCCTGGTGCGCCGTGTTCGCCCGTGGATCCTTCGCCGGAAAAAGTCCGATGTTCTCACCGACCTGCCGGACAAAATCGAACAGATCTTCGAAGTCAACCTCACCCCGGCCCAGAAATCGACCTACACCCAGCTCCAGATTGCCGCTCGCGCTCAAATCGACGCCCTTCGGGAATCCGGCGGAACGGCGAAAATGCAAGTGCTTACCGCTCTCTTGCGCCTCCGGCAGGTCTGCTGCGATCTCAGGCTTCTTGGTCTCGAGTCGCCGGAACCCTCGGCAAAAATCGAGGTGCTGGTCGAGTTGCTCGAGGAGGCCATCGACGGCGGGCACCGGGTGTTGGTCTTCAGCCAGTTCACCTCGATGCTCGACTGGATCGAGCCGGCCCTTGACGAGGCCGGAATTTCCTGGTGTCGACTCGATGGCTCGACACGGGATCGTGCGGGCGTGGTTGAGAAATTTCAGTCCGACCCGGCGATCTCGGTGTTTCTCATCAGCCTCAAAGCGGGGGGCGTCGGTCTCAACCTCACGGCGGCCGATACGGTCATTCATTTCGATCCCTGGTGGAACCCGGCAGCTGAAGCCCAGGCGACAGATCGAGCGCATCGGATCGGTCAGAAAAAGGTCGTCACCTCGATCAAGCTCGTGGCCCGAGACACGGTGGAAAATCGGGTCCTCGAATTCCAGAACCGCAAAAAGTCTCTTCTCTCCGGCATCCTTGATTCCGAAGAAATTGGGTCCCGCCTCACTGCGGACGATCTTGCGGAGCTCGTCGGATGATTTTCTTAAAGCCCTTGCTCAGGTAGCGGAGCCGGACGCGTCATCGTGCTCGCGAGTTCGACGTGTCGCTCGGTTTCGGAGGAATCGAGGATCGAGTGCATCACATCGAGCACATGGTAGGCCACTTTGGCGTTGGCGCGGTGCTCTCGGTTCTCTGGAATCGCCGCGAGCAGATCGGCGACGCCGAGGCCGCGACTGTTGTCCGGGTAGGCAAACGTCAGCGGGATCTCACGCCAGTCGTCCTCGCCCTTACGCCGCACCAAGACCGGGCCACCAAAAGTATTCGGATCCGGAACGACCAGTGTTCCCTCCGATCCGTAGATCTCGATCGGGGAAGTCCGGTGGGCTTGCACATCGAAACTCGTCGTCAAGGAGACAACCGGACCGGATTCAAAATCCAGCACCGCCGAGATGTGGGTCGGTGTTTCAACCGGAATCGTTTTGCCAACCAGTGGGCCGGATCCGATCGTGCGTTCCGGGAAACTCGCCCTCGCGGAGCCGGTGACCCTCCGGACGGGCCCGAGCAAGGTCGTCAATGCCGTGAGGTAGTATGGACCCATATCAAAGAGCGGACCCGCGCCCTTTTTGTAAAAGAAATCGGGATTGGGGTGCCAGCTTTCGGGTCCACTGCTCAGCATGAAACCCGATCCTCCGAGCGGCTCCCCGATCGCACCTTGATCGATGAGTTGGCGGCAGGTTTGAAGCCCGGCTCCCAAAAACGTGTCGGGCGCACAGCCGATCCGGAGGCCTTTCTCGCGGGCGAGTCCGATAAGTTCGCGCGCCTCGCGGCGCCGGAGCGCCAAAGGCTTTTCGCTGTAAACGTGTTTCCCTGATTTGATGACCTCGATCGCCACCTCGCCATGAACGGCCGGAATCGTAAGGTTGATGACCAGCTCGATCTCGGCATCGGCCAGCAATTGATCGACGCGGACGGCGCGAGGGATTCCATGCTTTTCAGCCACCTGCCTCGCCCGCTCCAAATCAAGGTCCGCGCACGAGACGACCTCGATGTTGGAAAACTTGTGTCCGGCTTCGGCGTAAATTGCAGAGATGTTCCCGCACCCGATGATTCCTACTTTGAACCTGTTCGACATGATCACTTTTTCGCGGGGGCGACGACCAACGAAAAGATAATTCTACCAAGTCAGGCGAATTTCTCCGGGTCGACCACGCGTCTGCACGATCCCCACGGAGCGTATCAGCTCATGTGGCCCGGCGTTTCTTCGCTCGAAGTAGAATTATCTTGCGATTCATTAGCTGAGCTTATACACAGACCCTGCACATGATCTCGGCACCATCCTCCACACGCTCCGGACCGCACCCTCTCTTTCTGTGGCTTTTCTCATCCATCGGGAAAAAAACGATCGTCGCGCTCACCGGGATCTTGCTGGTTCTCTTTGTGACCGGCCACCTGCTCGGCAACTTCACAATTTTTCTCGGGCCGGATTGGATCAATTCCTACGCGAAACACCTTCAGGATCTCGGGCCGTTGTTGTGGGTCATCCGCGCCTCGCTTCTCGGCATTCTTGTCGCCCATATTTTCTTCACGATGTTGCTCTGGAAGGAAAATCAGGCGGCTCGTCCGAAGAAGTATATCGCGTCCGACCCGATCCAGACGACCGTTTTCGCCCGGACGATGCGGTTGAGCGGGCTCATCGTTCTGGCGTTTATCATTTTCCATCTCGCCCACTTCACGGTGCGAATCGTGGATCCGGCATATCAACACATGGATACCATGCTCGACGGGCATGAGGTGCACGATGTTTACGCGATGGTGGTGAAGGGATTCAGCGTTCCTTGGATTGTTGTCGTTTATGTCGTAGGCCTCTTCCTTCTCACGCTGCACCTCAGCCACGGGCTCGGCAGCCTTTTTCAAACGCTCGGGATCACGAACCAGAGGCTTCGCCCGATGCTGGAACTTGTAACCCGTGCTTACGCCTGGCTCCTTTTCGTGGGCTATGCATCCATTCCGATTGCGATTTTCGTATTCGGACTCGGGAAAGGAATTGTCAAATGACCCTCGACGCCAAAACACCCACTGGTCCACTTGACAAGAAGTGGACGTCCTTCAAGAACACCACCAAACTCGTCAGCCCGGCCAACAAGCGGAAGTTTGAGTTGATCATCGTCGGCTCCGGACTCGCCGGGGCGGCAGCCGCTTCGACGCTTGCCGAGCAGGGCTACCGCGTCAAATGCTTCTGCTACCAAGACAGCCCGCGCCGCGCTCACTCGATCGCGGCACAGGGCGGGATCAACGCGGCGAAGAACTACCAGAACGACGGCGACAGCATTTACCGGCTCTTCTACGATACAATCAAAGGCGGGGACTTCCGCGCCCGCGAGGGAAATGTTCACCGCCTTGCCGAGGTCAGTTCGTCGATCATCGACCAGTGCGTGGCTCAGGGCGTGCCCTTTGCCCGCGAGTATGGCGGGCTGCTCGATAACCGCTCGTTCGGCGGGGCTCAGGTCTCCCGGACATTTTATGCCCGCGGCCAGACCGGCCAGCAACTTCTCCTCGGTGCCTACGCGGCCCTTAGTCACCAGATCGCCTTGGGCAACGTGAAAATGTTTCCGAAAACCGAGATGATGGATCTTGTGGTCGTCGACGGTCACGCGAAAGGGATCGTCGTGCGAGACATGACAACCGGCGAAATCACGTCTCACGGCGGCGACGCCGTGCTCCTGTGCACCGGTGGATACGGAAACGTCTTCTACCTCTCGACAAATGCGCGCGGCTGCAATGTCACAGCGACTTACCGCGCCTTCAAACGCGGTGCGCTTTTTGCCAATCCTTGTTTCACCCAAATTCACCCGACGTGCATCCCGGTCGGCGGGGACTATCAATCGAAGCTCACGCTCATGTCCGAATCGCTCCGAAACGACGGACGCGTCTGGGCACCGAAACGCAAGGAAGATACCGGCAAGGCACCGAGTGAGATTCCCGAAGACGCCCGGGATTACTTCCTGGAGCGGAAGTATCCGAGTTACGGCAATCTCGCCCCGCGCGACATTTCTTCGCGCTCGGCCAAAGAAGTCTGCGATGAGGGCCGTGGCGTCGGGCCGGGCGGACTCGGTGTTTATCTCGACTTCGCCGATGCCATTGCCCGCCTCGGGAAACGGGTCATCGAAGAGCGCTACGGCAACCTCTTCGAAATGTACGAAAACATCACCGGCGAAAATGCCTACGAGCGTCCGATGCGGATCTATCCCGCCGTTCACTACACCATGGGCGGGCTCTGGGTGGACTATAACTTGATGAGCAACATCCCGGGGCTCCACGTGCTTGGCGAGGCAAACTTCTCCGACCACGGCGCCAATCGCCTCGGTGCCAGCGCGCTCATGCAGGGACTTGCCGATGGGTATTTCGTTATCCCTTACACGCTCGGTGAATACATGACGACCCAGTTCGGGAAAAAGGTCGATCCGAATGCTCCCGCATTCGCCGAGGCCGTGGCGTCTGTGAAGGCCCGCGTGCAGAGGATGCTCGATATCAAGGGCACTCGCACCGTCGATAGTTTTCATCGCGAGCTCGGACTCATCATCTGGGACAAGTGCGGGATGGAGCGGAACAAAAAGGGGCTCGAGGAGGCTCTCCAGAAAATCCCGAAACTCCGCGAAGAATTCTGGTCCAACGTAAAAATCCTCGGTAGCCCGGATGGCATCAATATGGAACTGGAGCGCGCCGGACGCGTCGCGGATTTTCTCGAGTTCGGCGAGCTCATGTGCCTCGACGCCCTCGACCGGAATGAGTCGTGTGGAGGGCATTTCCGGTCCGAATTCCAAACGCCGGAAGGCGAGGCCCTTCGCAACGATGACGACTACGCCTACGTCTCGGCGTGGAAATATGAAGGCGAGAACCAGGCCCCGTCACTCGTCAAGGAGCCCCTCGTCTACGAACAGGTGAAGCTTTCGACGAGAAGTTACAAGTGAGTCCAACGCGGAATAATCAAACGCTATGAAATTTTATCTGGAAGTCTGGAGACAAAAAGGCCCGCAGAACGCCGGAAAACTGGAGTCCTACGAGGCGAATAACATTCCGGCCGAGGCCTCGTTCCTCGAGATGCTCGACATTGTTAACGAAGACCTCACCAAGAAGGGAATCGAGCCGATCCAATTCGATTCCGATTGCCGGGAGGGAATTTGTGGAAACTGCTCGCTGACGATCAACGGCGTTCCCCACGGCCCCGGGCGCGGGACCACATGCCAGCTCTACATGAGGAAGTTCCGGGAGGGTCAAGTCATCACGATCGAGCCGTTCCGTGCAGATTCGTTCCCCGTCGAGCGCGATCTTGTGGTGAATCGCGCCGCCTTCGATCGCATCATTCAAGCCGGCGGCTATATCAGCGAACGTTCGGGTTCGGCACCAGACGCTAATGCGGTTCCGATTCCAAAGGTCGTGGCAGACCAGGCAATGGACGCGGCAGCTTGCATCGGCTGCGGCGCCTGCGCGGCGGCCTGCCCGAATGGGTCGGCCATGCTCTTCGTCAGCGCCAAGGTCGCTCATCTCGGGTTACTGCCCCAAGGCAAGCCGGAAAAAGATCGCCGCGTTTTGAACATGGTTCGCCAAATGGACAAGGAAGGATTCGGCAACTGCTCAAATTACTACGCCTGCGAGGCGGTCTGCCCGGCTGGTATCCCGGCATCGTTTATCTCTAGGATGAACCGCGAGTTCACCGTGGCGGCTGCGAAGGAATCGGTGGGCGTCCAGGTTTAGCGAGCATTCGGGGATCAAAGACAAACGGCTGCGGATCCCGGATCTCGATTTCCTCGGCGCGCGGATGCTCGGGATTCACAATGTAGTTTGACTCCTCGGGGATCATTTGACTCGGGACTCGTAGGACAGCAGATGTCCCAGACTGGATCCAATGTCGCCCGATTTCGATCGTCGATCTCCGCGGCGGATAGCTCCTCCAATCCGCGTCGAGCAAATCCAACGAGACTTCCTCAATCAGCGCTTCGTCGAAGCGAACCCCGAAAAAGAGAAACCTCCCGCAGGGAACTCTCTCTGCCTCATGCACGAGAACCTCAAGGGCGGCGAGCGACCGGGCGGCACTGAGATACGTTGCTCTGAGACCCGGCGGGTTCCACCGTCCCCCATACAGGCGAGCTCCCTCGCCGGTGAAGGCATCGGCCGCCCGCTTCTCTCGGACCAGCCGCCAGGCTCGGACGATCACGCCCCGACCCCATAGTCGATCCGCCCGAGAAGGTTCTCAACCTCCCGGATGCCGGCTCCGGTATCGGCGAGGTCGAGCGGAACAAATCCCGCCAGCCCGATTTGCGGACGAGTCAGCCAATCCCGGCCGGCTTCCTCCGAGTCGAAAACCCCGACAGCTTGTCCCACAAGCTGGCTCACACGATCGAGACGGTCGGACTCCTCTTTAGTGAGGCGCCCCTCGTCTTTGCGGCGCTGGAGTGTGCGGACTGGTATGCCAACAACATCGGCGAGCTGGGCTGTGCCAACCCCGAGCCGCTCTTGCAACTCGAAAAACTTTGCAACGGGCAGCCCGTGTCGGATCTCTTCGACCTCTTCGAAGGCACCGTCTCCGATCCAAGTCGGCACCGGGGCAATCGCTGTCTCTTGAACTCGCGGCGTCACATCCCGATAGGAGCTGGTCTTCTTTTTCATACTCCTGAACCTAATGCCAAACGGCATGATATGCAAGGCCATTTTGTAACTTTGGAAAAAATTCTCCGCCATCTTCGTTCGGCAAAATTGCTCTTCGGAATTGCCGCCCACGCGGTTTCCCTTTAGCTTCCGCCGGAGATGACTGAAGAGAATTCCCCGGGCCCAGAGGATCCGCCTCGCCGCGAGATGCCTCGCCTCGGTCAACACCTCCTGACAGTCCTCCAAGTCCTTGTCACTGTCGGTCTGCTCTGGTGGCTTTTTCATGATCCGGCCCGGAGGGCCACCATGTGGAAGGCTCTTCAGGAAGCGGATCTTCGTTGGTTGATCGCCGCGATGGTTTCGGCCGGGCTCTGCGAGCTTTTCGGGATCATCCGCTGGCAGTTGTTCTTACGGATGCTGCATGTCGAAGTGGCACTGCCAGCACTGACCCGGCTCTTTTTTATCGGCGCATTTTTTAATCAGTTTCTCCCGGGAACGACCGGCGGGGATGTCGTCCGGGTTATCTATCTCATGAAAGACCACCCAGAACACCGAACGGCCGGATTTCTCAGTGTGGCCATCGATCGCTTGTTGGCGGTTCTCGTCTTGGTGGCCATGGGCCTGGGATTCGCGTGGGCTCGAAGTGACTGGTTCGCCGCGAGTTTTGCCGTGGGAAATACAATGAAGGTTTTCGCGATCGTTCTGTTTACGATGGGCATCGGGTTGATTGCGTCGTTCGTCTTGACCAGCCGCCATCTCGTCTACCGCCTGCCGAAGCGGTTCCCTCTTCGCAAACAAATCATCAAACTCTCAACCCTTTGGCAGCTTTGCATTGAGAATCGTCGCGAGGCATTTTGGGGCGCGTTCTACACTGTGCCGATGCTCATGGCCTACTTCGGCGCGTTTTACTTCGCAGCCTTGGCGTTCACGAACAAGATTAGCTTCCTCGATATGACGTCGATTATGCCTCTCGTGACCGCCATTTCCTCGCTACCCATCAGCCTGAACGGAATCGGCGTGCGCGAGGCACTCTTCGAACAGCTCCTGATGGAACTCTGCGGCGTTCCGCAAGGTATCGGCCTGCTCATTTCGATCACGGGGATGTTCGTCTATCTGGCCTGGGGATTGCCGGGCGGATTATTCTATATCGAGCGAATCCGCCGGCGCTATCGGCCCTGATCAGAAACAAAGAAACGCCGCGTAGACGTAGACGACGAAGATCGCGCCCGTGACCACCACTCCGGAGATTTGCGCGGTCGCGTCGCTCCATGGACCTTTCGCCAGACGATCACAAAACACAGCAAACGCAACCCAAGCCAAAGGGATACAATACACCCAAAGCCCGTGCCGACCCAGTGCGACAGCTAGCGCAGGAAATGATGCTGCGACGTTTTCCGCATAGCCGCCGGCTTGCAGAAGCACGTTCAGCGCTAGAATCCCGAGCGAAACAAAAACAAATTGGGTAAAAGCAATGGTAAGTATCATGACGAGGCGAGGAGTGCGGCCCGCATCACTTCGAGCGGAGCCGCGCGATTGAACCAGATTTCAAACGAGAGCGCACCTTGGTGGAGTAACATTCCGAGCCCGTTTGCGGTCCTCGCTCCCGCTGCGGCCGCATCCTCGAGCAACCGCGAGCGGCCGCCAGCGTAAACGGCGTCATAAACCATCAGGTTCGGGGTTAGCCAAGCTGCGGGGATCAACGGCGGGTCGCTCCTCCTCATCCCGACTGAGGAGGCATTGATGACAAGGTCGGCATGATCGAGTTGAGCCTTGAGGTCCGGCCCCTCCATCGGCACCGCAAGAATTCTCTCACCCGGACCAACGAGCTGATCCCCGCGGAACGAGCCTGCAAGCTCATCTGCAAGGGTCTGGGCCTTCTCAAATGTCCGATTGGCCAAGACGAGACGCTCGCAGGATTCGATGGCACACTGGACCGCAATCGCGCGTCCAGCCCCACCCCCAGCACCAAGCAAAACCACCCGCAGATCGCGAAGATCTACAGAGAATTCCTCGCGGATGGCCCGCACCAGCCCGGGGCCGTCGGTATTGAACCCGAGGATCCTCTCGCCCTCGACGACGACAGTATTTACCCCACCGGCCCGTCGGGCATAATCATCTGCCTCGTCCACGGCCGCCAACGCTGCGGCTTTATGGGGAATCGTCACATTGACTCCAAGAAATCCCGCCGACGGCAAGGCCCGAAAGGCATTCGCCACATGGTCGGGCGGGACGTGGATCTTTGTATATCGACACGAAATTCCCGAGGCCACGAGCGCGGCGTTGTGGAAGCCCGGGGACTTCGAGTGCGCTACCGGATCGCCAAAAACTCCGAGCCGGATCGGCGGATTGGCGGCCGAGAAAAGCTCCGGCGAACCAATGAGATCGGCGGCCGAAAAGATTTCCGAGTCGTTCATGCGCAACTCCGAGCAAAACAGGCTAACCGCGGAGAGGCAAGATATCCATGACACATCTCCTACTTGGTTGGATCGAAGAACGAAACACTCCCATCAAAAAAAAGCCCGAGAGGCTCGTTTCCGTGCACGGGCCTCGGGGGCGTATTCATACGCCACGCGGCGGCCGACACCGCCGGATGAGATTGGTAAGCCTCGCTGAGAGCCCAGGTCCTGCCGGACGCTCCGGACAGGACCGACCCGGGCACTGGCTCACTCGGCGGCTGGGCGGCGAGCGAACCCCACGGACTCAATACCCCACCACTGACCGGAACAGCCATGTTCATCACGTAAGCCCGAATGTCTTTCGCCGCGACTCCCGGCAAGACTCGCAGCGCCGAAGGCGACAAAAATCGATTGACCACATACGGCGGGGTCCGATCCTCGATGTTCAGGTAGTTCGCGAGCTCCCGCACGAGTCTGCCGGCCCGTCCACGGTCATACTCGGTAACCTGACCCGGCCAGAGCGGACCAACAAATTTTCCCGAATGGTCGGCGGAGTATAGGTTTATTCCCAGCCCGAGGGATCGCATTGCAGACATCGCCTGCACTCGCTCGCCTCGCTGCAAAGCGGAGAAAATGGCCGGGACGCCGAGGGCCAGAAGGATCGCAAGAATAGCGACCGCCACGAGGATCTCGACCAGCGAAAACGCGACGGTCCAGAGCTCCGGAGTCCGCGTTTGCAAAATCTTTCGGATCGCCACAATTTGCGGCTCGCCGAAGCCGGGGCCGATCAGTTCGCGGCGACTTCGACGTTCACGCGCCGACCACTGCGGTCGAATTTGACGTGACCTTCGGCCAAAGCGAAAATCGTGTAGTCCCTGCCGAGGCCAACGTTCCGGCCCGGCTGAAACTTTGTCCCGCGTTGACGGATGATGATGTTCCCGGGAATGACGGATTCGCCGCCAAATTTCTTAACGCCCAGCCGCTTGCTCTGGCTGTCGCGTCCGTTTTTGACACTTCCTTGTCCTTTTTTATGGGCCATGACGTTATTTAGTTGTGATCAATTCGATCTTGAGTTTGGTCAACTGACGCCGATGGCCCACCGTGCGGTGGTAGCCCTTCCGGCG
>JBMOHW010000054.1:0-16605 GCA_049317665.1 Terrimicrobiaceae bacterium
GTGACGTGACGCCGGTTCCGCACAACGGATGCCGCCCGCCGAAACAGCGCCGCGTCTGAGAACTTCACACTGAATACTGAAAAACCTAAGAAATGGCACGATACACAGGACCAAAAACAAAAGTCAGCCGCCGCTATGGCGTGTTGATCAGCGGATCGCCGAAAGCGTTCGAGAATAAGAATTACCCTCCCGGCCAGCATGGGCCGAAAGGCTCACGCCGGAAGCAGAGCGACTACTCGATTGCACTCGCCGAAAAGCAGAAGCTCCGCCACCAATACGGCGTCCTCGAGCGGCAGTTTCGCCGGTATTTCCAAATCGCCAGCACACGCCGTGGCGTCACGGGTGAAATCCTTCTCCAGCTCCTGGAGACCCGCCTCGATAACGTGGTGCAGAAGATGGGCTTTTCGAAGACACTTCGTGGGGCCCGGCAAATGGTCGCTCACGGCCATGTCGCGGTGAATGGACGCAAGTCCTCCTCCGCCTCGATGAACCTCAAGCCCGGCGATCTCGTTGCCATCCGCGCTTCAGAGAAATCCAAGCGCCTCGGTCAGCGTGGCGTCGAGTTGACTCAGATTGCGACCGTGCCTGAGTGGCTCTTGGTTGACAAAGAGAATCTCAGTGGATCGGTCGTCCGGATCCCAAGCCGCGAAGAGATCAACCCGATCGTCAACGAGCAGCTCGTCGTCGAACTTTACTCGCGCTAAACCTCCAACAATTTCCCCCGAAAAACAGGGCGGTGGGCTGATCTCCAGTCCCCGCCCTTTTTTCGCATCTGACATTCCGTCTGAGGGCTTGCCAAGTCGGGCCGTCGGACTATCTTGGCAGGCTCGCCATGAAAATACCGGATCTTTTCCTTCTCGCCCAAGCAGCACCCGAGCAGCCGAATTTGCTCGTCTCAATGATGCCGCTGGTCTTCATCTTCGTCATCTTTTACTTCCTTCTCATTCGGCCTCAGCAGAAGAAACAAAAAGAACACGAGAAGCTCATCGCGTCGGTCAAGACGGGTGATGAAGTCGTCACGAACGCCGGCATCCACGGGGTCGTCGCGAACGTCAAGGACAAGACGATCATCGTAAAGATTGCAGACAACGTGAAAGTCGAATTCGACCGAGCTGCAGTTGTTGTCGTGAAGAAGGACCCGGCAGCCGCCTAAGTATTTTCGAAAGCTGGCACGTCACCGTGCCCTTCCTCAAGATGTCTCCCGTCCTCACTTTCTCCTTCGGTATTGTCCTCCTGATCCTCTTCGGATGGTATTTCGCCACCGAGCTTGCGCCCCGGAAACGCTGGCTGGGCCTTGTTCTCACCGTCCTCCTCACCGCATTCTGCTTGGAGCAGGTTCTCCCGCTTTCGCAAAAGATCCGACTCGGGCTCGACCTTCAGGGCGGCACATCGTTTCTGATCAAGCTGATCCCTCAAACCGAAGGCGGGATCACGAAAGATCTCCTCGACCAAGCCGTGGAAGTCATCCGCAAGCGGGTGGATCAATATGGCGTCAGCGAGCCGGTGATCACCCCACAGGGCAAGGACCGGATCCTCGTTCAGATCGCTGGGCTAGATGCCCAGCAAACCGAGCAGGCAAAAATCCAGCTCCAGAAAGTCGCGAAGCTGGAATTTGCGATTGTCGACGAAGGCGGTCCCGAGCGGATCGCCCGGATCCAGAGTGGGGAAGAAGTGATGCCGCCGAATCTTGTCCTGAAGACTTACAAGCCGGGCAAGGACGACAAAGTGGAGACCCAGATTCTTGTGGCGCGTCGCGCTGCCCTCAGCGGAGAACGTGTTCGGAGTGCGATCGCGTATTTTGATCAGCAGGGCTACGGAGTTTCGCTCGAGTTGGATGCCGAAGGAGCAACGATTTTTGATAACGTGGCGTCGCAGAACAAAGGCCGTCAAATGGCGATCATTCTCGATGGCGAGGTGATTTCCGCGCCGGTCCTACAGAGCGATCATTTCGGCGGACGCGCACAGATCACTGGGCACTTCACGGATAAAGAGGCGCGGGACCTGGCCAGTGCCTTGGAGAATCCCCTCCGGGTCCCCGTGCAGATCGAAGAGACCCGCAGTGTCTCCCCAACACTCGGTGCGGACTCTGTCAAAAGCGGAGTCACGGCCGGTCTGGTCGGTCTCGCGCTCGTGATGGTCTTCGTGTTTCTCTACTACCGCTTCGCCGGATTGGTTGCGATTGTCGGGCTCTTCGTCAATATCATCATCCTGTTCGGTGCGATGGCGATGTTCAACTTCACGCTCACTCTACCGGGTATCGCGGGCATCATTCTCACGATCGGTATGGCGGTGGATGCGAACGTGCTCATCTATGAGCGTCTCCGCGAGGAAATGGCGGCCGGAAAATCCCTGCCGACCGCGCTCTCTGGTGCTTACGACAAGGCGTTCAGCGCGATTTTCGACGCCAACGCCACGACGCTCATCACAGCAATCATCCTCTTCTGGCAGGCCACCGGGTCGGTGAAGGGATTTGCCGTTACGCTCACGCTGGGCATCATCGCTTCGATGTTCTCCGCCCTCCTGTTCACCCGCACAGCGTTCCGCTGGCTGGTTGACAAGGGTTGGTTGAAAAAGCTCTCGATGCTCGACCTGATCCCGAAGCACAAGTTCGATTTCCTCGGCAAACGCTGGCTTGCGGCCGCATTTTCGATCTTCCTCATTGTCGGCTCGGCAGGTGTCTTTGCGTTGCGGGGCGAGCATAACTTCGGCATCGATTTTCGCGGCGGCGACCTCCTGGTCCTCGATTCGAAACAGCCCATCTCGGTGAAGGACGCGCGGGAGGCCGTGAACGACTCGAATGTCGTCATTCAATTCGAGCGGGCGGGCATGAAGGAAATGCTCACGGTGCGCAGCCCGCAGGGGACCTCGGATGCCATCGTCTCCAAGTTGCGCGAGGCCTTTCCGGACCGGGGCGTTGCCGTGGTCGGTCAAGATACAGTCGGTGCTCAGATCGGAATGGAATTTGCCAAACGCGCCGTCTTTGCTCTCGGACTCGGCATGTTGGCCATTCTGGTGTATGTCACCATGCGCTTTGAATTTTCTTTTGCGCTCGGAGCAGTTGTCGCGCTTTTGCACGATGTGATTATCACTCTCGGTCTGTTTTCCCTCATCGGAGGTGAGCTTTCGCTGGTGATGGTTGGCGCGATTTTGACCATTGCCGGCTACTCGATCAACGACACGATTGTCGTCTTCGACCGAATCCGCGAGGGCCTGAAAAATGGCGAACGCGGAACCGTCCAAGCCCTGATGAATACGAGCATCAACGAGACTCTGGGACGGACGATCCTCACCGGCGGGACGACTTTGTTGTCGGTCGGAGCCCTTTATTTCTTCGGAGGAGCGGTTCTGCGCGACTTTTCGTTTGCGATTCTCATCGGAATCGTGATCGGGACGTATTCCTCGATCTTTATTGCGGCGCCGATCGTCCTGTGGTCGTCAAAATTGCGCGGGAAGAGTGTGCGGCGCGAGGTGCTGGAGACCGAGTCGCTCAAGCGAGCCTGAGACTCGGAACTTTGACGCGTGCGTAGTAATCCCTATAGTTCCGGGATGAAAGGAAACGGAAGGCGCGTCCTTGTCGGAATGAGCGGCGGGGTAGACTCCAGCGTGACAGCATGGTTGCTGAAACGCGATGGATGGGACGTCGTCGGTGTGACAATGAAGGTCTGGCCGCAGGACTGTATCTCGCGTGCCGAAGACAAATGCTGCGGGCCATCAGCGATTGCCGACGCGCGAGGGGTTGCTCACAAGCTCGGGATCCCTCATTACGTCGTGGACGAGGCGAATCAATTCGAGCAAATCGTCATCAACTACTTTGCGGAGGAATATCGGGCCGGGCGCACGCCGAATCCCTGTGTAATGTGCAACGAGCGGTTGAAGTTTGGCAACCTGCGGGACAAGGCAAAGGCTTTGGGTGCCGATTTTATTGCCACCGGGCACTATGCCATTATCGAGCACCACGGTGACCGTGCGATCCTTCGCAAGGGTCGGGATGAGCGCAAGGATCAATCCTATTTTCTCTTCAGCCTCAAGCAGGATCAACTCCTCCATGCGCTGACTCCGCTGGGCGGGATGACCAAACCCGAGATTCGCGAGATGGCGCGGGAACTCGGGCTCAAGGTTGCGGACAAAGAAGACAGCCAGGAAATTTGTTTTGTTCCCGGTAACGACTACAAGGCCTTCCTCCGCAGTCATCTCGGCGAGAAGGAATTTCATCGCGGTGGGATTTACGACACGCAGGGCAACTTTCTTGGCGATCACGAAGGTATCGAAATGTTCACGATCGGGCAGCGGAAGGGGCTTCCAGGCGGGTCGCCGAAGCCGCGCTATGTCATCGATATCGATCCCGATTCCTCCCGAGTCATTGTGGGCGACGAGGAGGAATTGGTGCGTGAGGAATTTGAGGTCGATCGCGTCAACTGGCCAGGTGGCGAGCCCGCGGAGCCACTTTCCGTTACCGTAAAGATCCGCTACGCCCACCCCGGCACCCCGGCGATTGTTGAAGCGCTTCCGAATGGACGCGCGCGCGTCCGCCTGGAAACCCCTCAGCGGGCCGTCACGCCCGGTCAGGCTGCCGTCTTCTACGATGGCGACGTAATGGTGGGTGGCGGCTGGATCCTTCGTCAGCCAAGTTTGGTGGCCGCATGACGCAGGTCGTCCTGACGACTTTCGCCGACGAAGATACCGCCGTCACGGCTGTGCGGATTTTAGTCAATGAGCAGTTGGCGGCTTGCGGCACCATTGTTCCGGGTGCCCGGTCGATTTATGCCTGGCAAGGACGGATCGAGGAAAGTGCCGAGTTCGTCGTCCTCTTCAAGACTTCGAGAGCCGGCGAATTGGCGGCACGTCTCAGTGCGATTCATCCCTACGAAACCCCGGAGATTCTCACGTTTGAAGCCGACTCGTTTTCTGACAACTACGACCGCTGGGTCAATGCTTCGTGCTGCGCCAATAATCCCGGCAGCGCGTCGCGGTAGGACGGAAAAGTTGGTTTCCAACCGAGGCTGCGGAGTTTCGCATTCGAGACGCGTTTGTTTGTCCATCCGCGCTTACGATCCAAGTCAGCAGGGCCGATCGGGGGGAGGGGACGCTGGAGGAACTCTGCGATCCATCCATAGACGGTTTCCTGTGTCGCCGGGGTGTCATCGCAGACGTTAAAGACTCCAGATTTTTTGGTCGTCGCGAGATGGAAAAGTGCCGCCGCCCCGTCGTCGCGGTGGATTTGATTGATCCAACGCACTCCACCGGCTTCGAGGAGGGCTGATCCCTCGAGAAACTTTCGCAGGAGAACCGACCGGCCCGGCCCGTAGATCCCGGAGAGACGGGCGACGCATCCGCCAGCTTCGAGGGCCAGCTTCTCAGCCGCCAGGAGGATCTGTCCGGTCTCACGCGAGGGCTCAGCTGGTGATTCCTCCTTTACCCATGAGCCATCCACTTGCCCGTAAACCGATGTGCTTCCCGTAAAAATGAGATGCCGTGGACGATAGGCCGCGAGCAAATTTCGCAATCCCTCAAGGTAAACCGCCCGATAGGCGTCCGCCCCGCCTCGTCCGGAGCTCGCGGAGTGAATCAATACATCCGGGCTTTGCCACTCTTCAGGCGCAATGACTTCCTGCGAGATATCCGCTGCTGCGGCTGCGAGTCCCTTCGTCCGCAACCGATCCGCCGACTCCGCGCTGGAACAAATCCCGAGCACCCTCCATTCGGCTCCCAAAAACAACGCGGCTGCGGCCTCCCCAAGGAAGCCACAGCCGGCAATGACCACCCGCGGTGGAGCCAAGATCAGCTCACCGGGTTGAAGTTAAAACGGATCTTCATCTTCGCACGCTTGGCATTGTTTTTGGCCTTGCGCCGAGTCCGCTGAATCGGGGTTTCGAAGGCGCGCAGTCGGCGCACCTCGTCCATGAGCCCTTCGGCGTCGATTTTCGACTTCAAGCGCTTGAGAGCGCGATCAATGGGTTCACCTTTTCGAACGATTATTTCCGGCATAAATTCACCTACTTTCTTATGGGGTAAAAATGGACACGGAGCGTAATGGATTCCCTCCCGGGAGTCAATCGGGGGTGTAAAGTATTTTCAAGCGGAACTTATTCAGCGGAGGACGGCGGCGCACGATGCCCGATTGCACCGAGGCGCGATTCGTGGAATGATTTCTGCCGTGACGAGGTCACGCCCCATGCGAATTCTTTACTTTGATTGTTTTTCAGGAGCCAGCGGAGACATGACGGTTGGTGCCCTCCGGGATCTTGGCGTCGCCGAGGATGTCTTTCGCAATGCCATTGCGGCTCTCGGCTTGGGCGATGAGATTCATTTCCACTTCCGCCGTGCAACGAAGCAAAATGTCTCGGGAACGAAGTTTGACATCCACGCGCATTCGCACCACGAGCACGGTCACTCCCATGCCGAATCGCATTCGCATGAACATCCCGATCACGTCCACGGGCGGACCTACCGCGAGATCCGAGCGCTCCTCGAGGCTTCCTCGCTACAATCGGAGGTCAAGACGCGAGCGCTTTCCGTCTTTCATCGGATCGCCGTGGCTGAGGGAAAAATTCATGGCATTCCCGTGAACGATGTCGGGTTTCACGAAGTCGGTGCCGCGGACTCGATCGGCGATATTGTCGCGGCGTGTGCTGGAATTGTCTCTCTGGGCCCGATCCGCTGCGAGGCTTCGATCCTCGTCGAGGGCTCCGGGTGGATCGAGTGTGCACACGGACATTTTCCGATCCCTGCCCCGGCCACTCTTGAGATTCTGGCGGGAATTCCGCTCCGTCAGGTTGCGGAGGCCGTGGAGTTTCTTACGCCGACCGGCGCCGCCTTGCTCGCGGAATTTGTCTCGAATTTTGGTCCGATGCCGGAAATGCGAATCGACAAGATCGGCTACGGACTCGGCGCACGCGAAACCCCGCCGCGCCCGAACGTCCTCCGCGCCATCCTCGGCGAATCCGCGGAGCCGGAAGACTCGGTGACGGACTCGATCAGCCAGATCGAAACAAACTTGGATGACATGACCCCCGAACTGGCTGCCGCAGCCATGCAGAAGCTCTTCCAAGCCGGGGCACTCGATGTTTTCTTCACGCCGGTCCAGATGAAAAAAAATCGTCCGGGCTTTGTCCTCACCGCACTCTGCTCGGGGGAAAAAACCGAGGAGATTGCGCGTGTGATCCTCACGGAGACCAGCTCGTTCGGTGTTCGCGTCCACCGCGCCGATCGCTTCAAGTTGCGCCGAGAGTTCCGCGATGTGGAAACCCCCTACGGCGCGGTTCGGATCAAACTCGGATTCCTCGACGATGAACTCGTTCAGGCCTCCCCGGAGTTTGAGTCCTGCCGTGCGGTTGCCGAGGCTGCCGGGGTGAGTGTGCGCGACGTTCATCTCGCGGCATGGGTCGGGACACCGCCGAAGCCAGCCTGACCGGATCTTGCCTTGCCGGCCCATCGTCGTTAGCAAATTGCCATGAAAAATCGAATCTCCACCCGCTTTGCCGAGCTCGCGAGCAAGAACCAATGCGGCTTCATCGCCTATATCACCGCGGGCGATCCGAAGCCCGAGTCCACCGTTCCCATTGTGTGGGATCTTGAAAAGTCGGGCGTCGACATCGTTGAACTGGGAATCCCATTTTCCGATCCGCTCGCCGACGGCGCAACGATCCAAGCCGCCGCTGGACGAGCCATTGCATCCGGCATGACGGTTGTCGGGGTTCTGGAAATTGTTCGGCAGGTTCGTGAAAAATCAGAAGTTCCGATCGTCCTCTTCACCTACCTGAACCCGGTTTACGTTTACGGATTCGAAAAGTTTCACGCCGACGCGGCCGCCTCCGGAGCCGATGGAATCTTGATTCTTGATCTCCCACCGGACGAAGCCGTGCGCAATGCCGAGCTGGGCCTCACCCATGGACTCCTCCCGATCCAGTTGATCGCGCCCACCACTCCGCCGGACCGGATGGAAATCATTGCGAAAGCCGCCGGCGGGTTCATCTATTATGTCTCCCGTGAAGGAGTGACAGGCGAGCAATCGACACTCTCGCAGACCATCTCGGCCCAGGTTCAAGAAATCCGGCGCCACAGCGATCTTCCCATCGCCGTGGGATTCGGAATCTCAACACCAGCCCAAGCGGCCGAGGTCGCCCGCGATTCGGATGCCGTTGTGGTTGGCAGTGCGATTGTTCGGCGGATCGCCGAGCACGGACCGGATTCCGTTGCGTCGTTCACCGGACCGATCTCAGAGGCGATCCGGGCGGTGGCTAAGGAATCCGTAAATCAAAAGTAACATCCCCGCGCCGGCCAGGCTTGCAAACGCCTGAGGAGACAAAGTCGCTTTCATCGCCGAGTGTCCGGAATCGGGTCTTCTTCGCCGCCAACTGAAAGCGTTTGGCCTTCCCTTCCTGGACCAACGAGATCTCAAGCGGCATCTGGGGCAGAACGCCGGGATGCAAGGATGGATAAAGGTTTGTCTCACGAAAACGGAGGCCCGACAGGAAAAAATCGGGCGCGATCTCTCGCATCGGCAACAAACGATGTCCGGCGCAGACCTGCCAGTTCTTGGCAAATTCGGCGTTGGCACAAAATTCGATCCGCCGCATCGACGTATCGACGAATCGGCTCGTTGTTCCGCCCTCCACGGGCGTCTCGCAAAGCAGGGGCCAGTTTTCGTGTGCCCGGCGAACGGTGAGCCGTGCGCTGCCCTCCGAAAAATCCAGCATCACGGGAAACTTCCACTCCCAGATGCGTCGAAACGTTTCCTCAGGCAGGTTCAGTCCCCCCCCGCGCAGATCCCGCAGGACCTGCCGCAAGTCATCCCAGAGAACCGACGGGAGGAAAAAACGGTCGTGCAGGTCAGTGCCGTAATCGATCAACCTCCCGCGGGCGGGGTTCTCAAGCAACCAGGCTGCGAGTGACGACCACAGCAAGGCTACAGCGCTCATCCAGTCGGCCCGGGGCAGCGATTCGATGGCGCGGAATTCAATCAGCCCGAGTGTGCCTGCCGGCCACCCGACGTTCCAAAATTTATCCAGGCTGATCTCGCTTCGATGCGAGTTTCCGGTCGTGTCGGTCTGCAGATGGCGTAATGTTTCCGAAATGAGAACCCGATGGTCGCCCTCGCCAAGTGACTCGAGGAACCGGAAGGCCATTTCCAAATCGTAGCGATCCCTTGCGGATTCATCCGCTCGCGGGGCTTGCGACGAAGCACCGACATAGCAGCCAGTGAAGAGGTAGGCGAGCGATGGATGACGCTGCCAGTATCGTGCGATGGAGGCCATCCAGGAGGGGCGGGAAAAGAACGGATTCGTCTCGAGCGACGGGCCGCCCCAGAGCAGGTGATTCCCGCCTCCGGTTCCCTCGGCAAATGTTCCGCCTGACTTTTTCCAGGGCCGAAGACCGACCGCCTCCGCGGCGTCGGTCACCGCATGGATCCAGCGATGATAGGCTTCCCAGTCCTCGCAGGCCGGAAGGTTGACCTCGAGCACGCCGGGATCAGCCGTCAGCCCGACCTGTGTCCAGACGCCGGCTTCGTCGGGCGGAAGATAACCCTGCATTTCGACACGCCCGATTCCGGCGACCTGGAGTGCGCGCTCGATGGAGGCGAGGAGATCGAGGAACGGCGATTGCAAAAAGGGCGGCATGAAGATCGCGAGGCGGTCGCCGGTCCACTCGATCGTGAGAGCACGACGCGGGACATCTGGACGCAGAAGGTGAAGCGGCAGTCGCAAACCGGCCGGTCCCTCCGCTTGGGTCAACTCAAGCACACCCTTCGGCCAGGCAAATGTTCTCCACCCCTTGTCTCCGGCATCGAGGAGAAGCGCCCAGACCCGGTTCTTCCGATTCCGGGGATCCCGCAGCGAAGCCCACCCGGCACCGGCCTTCCACTTGCCCTCGAGCTTGCGCCGAAAATCCGCCACCGAAGCCGCCGTCGGTGCCGCTTTCGTCCTTGCTCGAAAGATCGGCGTGCCGTCTCGGTTGGCAATCAGCCGGATCGCCCAGCGGGGATTAACCTCTCCGGGGTATGATTTTCCTGGCGAAAAAAAGTCCACGCCACCGCGAAGCTCGCTCTTCAATAAATACCTCGCCATCGCCTGCGCATAGCCCAGTTTGGTCGGGCCGACGGCTGAGTGCGTCCACTCGGCGCCTTCGGGAGAAATCGGCACATACGTCGGCTCCCCGCCGATCGTCATCTGGACACCGTTTCGAGCAAAAATTTTCGATACCTGCCGGGCGACGGACTTCATAATTTTCGAATCTCCAAACTCGTCGTCAGGCGGCTATCGACACGTTTCTTTCCATAGTAGGTTCCTGCCACGGGCGAGATGTCTCCATGTCGGAGACCCACAGCTGTTGTGATAAAATGGTGGTCGCAGAACGATCCGTTCGTGGGATCCAGGCCGATCCATCCGGCTCCGGGAAGGCAGGCTTCGACCCATGCGTGCATGGCGCTCTCGGCTCGACGGTCTGCCTCGGCAACATCCCCCTCCCAGACAAATCCGCTGGCCAACCGTGCCGCCACACCGTTCACCCGGAGAGCCTCGGCAAGCAATGCGGCAAAATCCCTGCAGGATCCCGCGCCTCGCGACAGCGTCACGGTGGGCTCGAAGGGATCGCCTTCATCGCGTCGTTCATAGGCGAGATTTTCATGGATCCATTGATTCATCGTCACCAACGTCTCGACCGTCGGTCTCGGGCTCGTCGCCGCCAGCGGTGCAGGCAAAGCGACGCCGCCAACCGGCTCGAGGAAAGCGGCGAGGATCCTCCTCTCATCGCTCGTATATTCGCAGGGAATGTGCAGTCCCCGCGAATCCAAAAGGAAATGAAACGGATTTCGCTCTTCGGTCGTGAGCACGAGGTCCAAGCGGAACGGCAGGACTTGGACAGACGAGGGGAAGAAACAAAACGCGATCAGGTTGTCAAAAAGGTCACGACGAAACTGGATGTCGGCACTCGGGTGTGTGGAGAACGAACGCGACTCGACGCTGACGAAAAGATCGGTTCGCGGAAGAATCCTTGCCAGATGGGGAGAGAGCGAGACGGGCTCATCATACCTGTAATCGGCTTCGTAGTGGATGGAGAGTTTCATGGCTTTTCAGCAAGTCGCTTCATGGTAACGCGGACTCTCATCTCCTGCGAGCCCGCACCTTTGAATGTTCCGCGCACCGGGGTGGCGTCAGCGAAATCCCGTCCGATCGAGACCGCCACATGTTGCTCGCCGCACCACTGGTTGTTTGTAGGATCGATCGCCACCCATTCCAAGCCGGGCACCAGCAACTCGACCCAGGCATGCGTTGCCACAGCGCCGACGAGCTTCTTGCCGGGCGACCCGGAGGATGTCGGGGCATTCGATTCGATGTAACCACACACATACCTCGCCGGCAGTCCGGCGGTCCGCAGAATGCTCAACATAATGTGGGCGAAGTCCTGGCAGACCCCGGACTTCTTTTTCCAAACGGTCGCCAGCGGAGTGTTCAAATCCGTGCTGCCGGGACTATACTCGAACCGCTCAAAGATCGCCCGGTTCAACGCCGCGACGGCCTCGCCCAAGGGCAAATTCCCGCGCAAGAACTTGCGCGACCATTCCATCGATCCGCCGCCAGTCGGCACCGCAACCGTGGGCTGGAGGTAGTCAAAAACATCTGGCAACGAAGATGAAAAAATCTGGCGTGCCTCGGCGACGCTCAATTCCAGGGCTTCGGCGGGCACCACCCTCGGCCTTGTGCTGGCCGTCATCCGGTTGGTCACGGTGAGGCGCTCGTGACGCAATGTCATCGAGTAAAAGGTCGTCGTATTGCCAAAGTAGTCGACGTAGGACGAGGTTTCGGCGGCTGGCGAAATAACGATCTCGTGAGCGAGGATCTCCTGCTCCGGACGGGTCGGTGGGGTCAGCCGTGCCTCAAGATACGCCTCGCTGGCGTGGACTCGATACCGATAGTCCGTCACATGGACGATCTCAAAAAGCATTTTTCAAGCTCGGGAAAAGCGGTTGCGTGTTATGCCGCATGTGAATTTGGTGGTTGAGAAATCCGTCCGAAATCAAGTCGTGAATCCCGCTGACCTTCGAGAGCAAAAGAGAGCATTGTTGCTGGAGCGGAGAACTGCGCGAGGCGTCGCCCTTGGGCTCGCGGAGCAGCGCGTCCCAGTCGGTGGCTTGAACCAACGTGATCAAGGACTCGATTCCGGCAACCGCCCGGGCTGTCGCCGGTGAGGACGTATCCTCACTCTCCTGGACCCTCGAGACGCATCCCCGCAGGCACCGGATCACCGATCGCGGTGCCAGGCGGTTTTTCCAAAGCAGGTCGAGCAGCGGCACGGGCTCGATACGCATTTGATAGACCCGACGGTAAACGTCCCGGCTGTTCAGCATTCGAAGAAATGCCGAGAGCCGAATCTCGGTGGCGTGCTCGCCGCCGGCTTCGTCACTCGGTTGAATCAACGGCCCGGCAATCGAGGCAACGGCGTTCGCCGTGATCGTCGCCCGTTCGATCAGCTGTCCGATCTCGCAGAACTTCCAGGCACCATCCGCGATCATCGTGCACTCGGCCATGCCGAAAAACTGCGGAATCAACTGCCTCGCCGCCTCGCAGAGGCGCCGCGAAGACCCTGCCAGCGTCTCGGGCGGGAGGTTTGGTTTGAATTTGGTATTGCGGAATCGGTCTCTTAGCACACTCATCACGCTCCACGCCTCCAGGCTCAATGTCTCGAGAATGGACTCGGCGTTGCCTGCGGCACGAAGGATTCCACTGACGACGGATCCCGGTTCATCAACATCGAGGGTCAGCCGGTAACGTCCGACCGGACTGGAAATCGTGCGCCGGCTGCCGGACCCGGATCCCTCGAGCGGAGGCAGGATGCGATTCCACACCGGGCGGTAATGAGTGCGCTCGGTAGGGTTCAGTTCCTCGAGTTCCAGTGACTCGATCACGCCGACCATGCCGGCGAGATTGTAAGAGCGCTCGAGATAGCGGCCGATCCAATAAAACGCTTCGGCGACGCGGCTTGTCACGTGTTGAGCTGGAAGAGTGGCTTCCGCGATCCGGGGAACATCAAACCCCGAGCCGGTCTCAGCAAACCCGACCTGCACCCACGTATCCTTGCTCCCGCCGCCGAGCTCGGACGATGTGAAAGCGCAAGTGTCAGTCGAGACACGCGTCAACGCCCCGGGAAAAACATCGTAGTCTCCGTCGGATTTTCGGAGCGCGAAAATAATGTGATCCTGGCGTCGAAAGGCGCGCGGGCCGTTCTGATAACAAATCGTCTCGGCATCGCAGGCCTGCGGTTGTGCCACAAATTGCGATGCGTTTCCCTGCACTTCATTTTTTGCCGCCTCGAGCTGATCTTTTGTCGGACGGCGGCCGTCGCCACCCAGAACGATCCTCTCGCCGTAAAGTGGCCGGATCGTGTAGTTTTCGAGATCCGAGAGAACCATTTCTTGCTGGTCGAGATCGCCGAGCCAGAACGTGGGAACGCTGGGAAGGATCGGAGTTTCGCCGAGATAATGACGGATAATTTTTGGTGCGAGGGGCAGCAGGCTCCGGTCATCCGCGAGCTGAGATCCGATTCCATTAACGACGGCCACGGTCCCCTTACGGATGCAGTGGGCCAAGCCCGGCACACCGAGCGTCGAATCGCGCCGGAACGCCATCGGGTCCAGCCATTGGTCCGATACCCGGCTGTAGATGATCTCGACTTTTTCGAGGCCGGAGACGGTTTTGAGATAAACCGCGTCGTTGAGCACGAGCAGGTCGCCGCCTTGAACCAGCGGGATACCCATCCGCCGGGCGAGGAAGCTGTGCTCGGAGTAAACAGCGCTCCCGGGTCCGGGCGAGAGTAGAACGACGGTCGGATCAGATACCTCGGAGAACGATCTCAACATCTCCAGAATGTCCGTCGGCGCATCGGAAATCGAATGGATCGAGGTCTCCTGAAAAGCCTGCGGGATCACCCGGGCCAGAGCGCGTCGGTTTTGAATCATGTAGGACATGCCCGACGCGTTGCTAAAATAATGGTGCTTCACTGCCAACTGACCGTCGGGCATCCGGCAAACACTCATTCCGCTGAGATGCAGATACGCTCCCCCGGGCGGTTGGAGGTTGGCAGCCGCGCGTTGGAAAAATGCACTACCCAAGACGGGTTGGATCGGGATCTCGTTGTCGCGCAGGACCTGCTTTGAGGAATAGACATCCCGGAGAAACAACTCGAACGCTCGCAGTCTTTGCCGAATCCCCGCTGCCAGAGGCTCCCACTCTTTCGGGGTGAAGATCTGTGGCAGCAAGTCGCAGAACCAAGGCCGGCTGCCCCAAGGGCGTTCGCGGGCGACATCAAATGTCACACCCATCTCCCGCATCGTGGCCTCAAGCCGGTCGTCGAGGGATCGCAATCTCGTCCGGGGCATCCCATCGAGCCGGTCAAAGAGGGCGCGATAGACATCTCGCGGAGCACCGTCGTCGCCGAACGTTTCATTCCACGTCGGGAAGTCCCGTTTTGCTACCACGCCTTTTTCTGACTCCCCTGATCGCACGTCGCGAGGCTTTCCACCTCTCCGGGCGGGGTCAAGTTCATTCGTTGGCTGGTCGGAATGCCGCGACGGCCTCCAGCAAGCCACGCTCATCTCCGATTCCAAACTCGTCGCCCGCGGGAATCTCGAAAACCCGCCCGGTCTGGTGGACGAACTCCAGAATTAATGGACGTTCGCCGGGATGGGCCGTGACGGCATTGCGAATCGTCAACAGATCGTCATTTGTGATCCGTTCGCGGGAAATCCGGAGCCGGACGGCCCGCACGGAAGACTTTGGTTTCAACGCGGCGACCTGCCCGCATGTCGCCCGAATCGCTTCGTCGCGGCGGGTAATCCGCGCACTCACCGAGACAGCCGAACCCGGCACCAAGAGGGCGGCATTTTTTGTAAACGATTCCTCCCAAGCCGTGATCTCCAGCGAACCCGTGAAATCCTCGAGCACAAAAACCCCGAAGGGCTTCCCCTCCTTCTTTGTAAACTTCTTCTCCACCGAAACGATCAACCCCGCGAGCTTGAATGTCGCTGATTCCTCGGACTGCTGCACACTGGCGATGGTCGCAAATTTCCCGCTGTCAAAATGCCCCGCGTAGCGATCCAACGGGTGTCCGCTGACGTAATAGCCCAGCAGCTCCTTCTCGAAAGCCAGCATTTCATGTTGCGGCCAGGGCTCAACCTCGGCGGCCCCCGTCCGCTTGGCCTCGGGCACAATTTCCATTTCCCCAAAAAGCGATACCTGCCCGCTCGCCCGATCCCGCTGAGTCGCGGCGGCGGCTCCCATGGACCCTTCGATCTCGGCGAACAATTGCGACCGATAGCGCCCGAAGCTGTCGAACGCCCCGCTCTTCACGAGGCTTTCAACAATTTTTCGATTCACCGTCCGGGAGTCGAGCCGCGCGCAGAAATCTTCCAGAGAGACAAAGCGTCCGTTTTTCTCACGTTCGGCGACGGCGGATTCCATCGCACCCGCTCCGACATTCTTAATCGATGCGAGGCCGAACCGGATCCCGCCTTCTTCGGGCGTGAATTTCAAGTCGCTGGCATTGATATCCGGGGCGCGAACGGCCAGGCCCATTCGCCGACACTCTCCGATCACCTCGGTGAGCCGCTCGGTCGTGCTGGCATCGTAGCTGAGCATCGCAGACATGAACTCGAGTGGGAAGTGAGCCTTCAGGTAGGCGGTCTGATATGAGATCCAGCCGTAGGCGGCACTATGACTTTTGTTAAATCCATATTCCGCAAATTTCGCGATAAAGTCGAAGATCGCATTGGCGACTTTCGCATCCATTCCATGGACTTTTCCGCAGCCTTCCACGAAGCGTTGGCGTTCCTGTTCCATCTTCACGGCGTCCTTCTTTCCCATCGCTCGCCGCAACAAGTCGGCGTCGCCCAGCGAATACCCCGCCAGCACCGCGGCCGCCAGCTGGACCTGTTCCTGGTAAACAATAATCCCGTAGGTCTCCGCGCAGACTTTTTCGAGAAGGGGGTGGATGTATTCGATCTTCTTGTTCCCCTTCTTTCGCTCGATGTAGTCGTCAATGAACTGCATCGGCCCGGGGCGGTAGAGGGCTCCAATCGCGACGATGTCGTCGATGGAATTCACGTCGAATCGCTTGCAGCAATTCGTGATTCCGCCGCTCTCCATTTGGAAAATTCCGAGCGTCTCGCCGTGATTGTAGATATCGAATGAAGCGCGGTCTTCGGTCGGGATCGCGACCAGATCAAAATCCGGAGTCCGTCGATGAATCAGCCGCACGGCCTCGTTCATCACGGTCAGCGTTTTCAATCCCAGGAAGTCCATTTTCAGCATCCCGAGATCGGTCAGCGGACCCATGGCATACTGGGTCACGACCTCGTTCTCCTTGCCACGGCAGAGGGGAATAAACTCGTCGAGCGCCCGGTCGCCGATCACGACGCCGGCGGCGTGGATTCCGGCGTTCCGGCTCAGGCCTTCGAGCACGGTGGCGTAGTCCCAGAGCTGGCGCACGGCTGGCTCGTTCTCAATCGCGGCTCCGAGCTCGGCATTCTTTTTCGCGGCGGACTCGAGCGTGATGTTGAGCTCGTTCGGGATCATTTTGGCAATCCGGTCTCCGTCTCCGTAGCTCCAGCCCAGC
>JBMOHW010000055.1:0-16413 GCA_049317665.1 Terrimicrobiaceae bacterium
CGCCGGAAGCGTCGCACGATCGAGCCGGGTGCTTGATCCTTCCGCTGGCTGTGCCCCTAGATTTCCCCCTTTGCCTACTCCCGGAAATCAGCGATAGTGGCGGATTCGCGAATGCCGTCCGATCAGCCATCAGCCATACGCATCAAAGGTGCCCGGCAGCATAATCTGCAGAACCTGGATGTATCGATTCCTCGCCACAAGCTGGTTGTTGTCACTGGCCTGAGTGGATCGGGCAAGTCCTCGCTGGCCTTCGACACGCTGTTTGCGGAAGGCCAGCGGAAATATGTCGAGTCGCTTTCGGCCTACGCGAGGCAGTTCCTCGACCAGATGCAGAAGCCCGACGTCGATTACATTGAGGGACTCTCTCCAGCGATTGCCATCGAGCAGCGATCCTCCGGGGCCAATCCCCGCTCGACGATCTCCACCACAACCGAGATCTACGATTACCTGAGGCTTCTCTTTTCCGCGATTGGGGTTCCGCATGATCCCACGACAGGCGAACGCGTCGCCCGGCAATCTCCCCAAGAAATTGCCGACGCGGTCTTGCGATGGCCTGAGGGGACGAAGTTCCTTCTCCTCGCTCCCCTCGTGCTCAACGAAGCCGGGGAATTTCGAGACGTAATCGATAAAGCCCGCCGCGAGGGATTTGTCCGCCTCCGGATCGATGGCGAACTCATCGAGCTCGCCAAGCCCGATCCGATCAAATTGGACAAGAATCGACGCCACTCCATCGACGCGGTAGTGGATCGCCTTGTCGTCCGCGAGGGCATTGCCCAGCGGCTCGCAGACTCCATTGAAACCTCGCTCCGATGGGGAGGCGGAAAAATGACAACCAGTCGGCAAGAGGCGCCGGGAGCGGCATGGATCGAAGAGAAGTTCTCGACGGATTTCAGCAACCCGGCAACCGGGTTCACGATGCCGCGCCTCACCCCTAAGCATTTTTCCTTCAACAGCCACCTCGGAGCTTGTGCTGTTTGTCATGGAATCGGGACCGAGCTCTTCTTCGATCCCGACCTCATGATCGATTCGGACAAGACGATTGCGCAGGGTGCCATTCGCCCGTGGCATACCGGGAACAAACGCATGCGGTCCTACTATTCCGCCCTTCTTGAGGGTCTTCTCGCAGATTCTCCCGTCCCCACCAACGCGCCATTCGGAAAGCTTCCCGATTCCTTTCGCCACCTTGTTCTCGAGGGATCCGGCGACCGGGCGATCACGTTTGCCCTCGGGGTTGGAAAGAAAACGACAAAACCCTTCGAGGGGCTCGTCACCCAGATGGAGAGACTCTATGAATCCAGCCAGAGCGAGTTTACCAAAAAACGGCTCCGGACATTTCAAGGCCGCAGAACATGTGCGGCTTGCCGGGGAGCGCGGCTCCGCCCGGAGATCCTCGCCGTAACAATCAAGGCTGACGGAGACCGGGAGTTTGGCATTCAACAACTTTGCGCCCTCTCGATCACCGAGGCGGCACGGGTCATGGCGAACATCATTTTGACCCGCGAACAATCCGAAATTGTCAAAGACGTCCTGCGCGAAGTGCAGCAGCGGCTCCGGTTTCTCAACGACGTGGGTTTGGGCTATCTGCAACTCGTGCGGGAAAGTGGCACACTCTCCGGTGGTGAGGCGCAAAGAATCCGCCTCGCGACACAGATCGGATCGGGGCTTTCGGGCGTCATGTATGTCCTCGACGAGCCCAGCATCGGGCTTCACCAGCGGGACAACGACCGGCTCATTGAAACGATGCGCCACCTCCGCGATCTCGGTAACTCGGTCATTGTTGTCGAGCACGATGAAGACACGATCCGCGCAGCCGACCACATTCTCGATCTCGGGCCTGGTGCCGGGCCGCGGGGCGGACGCCTCGTCGCCCAAGGGACGCTCAAAGACGTTCTCCAGGTCGAAGGCTCTCTCACCGCGCAGTATCTTAACGGGACCATGAAAATTCCGGTTCCCCGTCAGCGTGTGGCACCCCGCCAGACCGGGGCAAATCCCGGCGACATCGGCGACGGTTGGCTCCGGGTGGTCGGGGCATCGGAGAACAACCTGAAGAATATCACCGCCTCATTTCCGGTCGGTTGCCTCACCTGCGTCACGGGAGTTTCCGGCAGTGGAAAATCAACTCTCGTGAACGATGTTCTCCGGAATGCCCTCGAGCGCGATCTCAACCGCGCCAAATCCCGTCCGGGAGCTCACCGCTCGATTTCGGGAATCGAACAATTTGATAAAGTCGTCGTCATCGACCAAAGCCCGGTCGGACGCACACCGCGCTCGAACCCGGCGACCTACACCGGTGCGCTCGGACCGATCCGCGACCTTTTTTGCGAGCTACCATCGGCACGGGTGCGCGGATACGACGCGAGCCGGTTTTCCTTTAACGCCAAAGGCGGTCGCTGCGAACACTGTCAGGGCGATGGGTTCATTCGCATCGAGATGCATTTCCTGGCGGACGTCTACGTGGAGTGCGAGATTTGCCGCGGTCGGCGATACAACCGCGAGACGCTGGAAGTGACCTACAAAGGGAAAAACATCGCCGACGTTCTCGACATGACCGTTGATGACGCCGCACGCTTTTTCCGGAACGTCCCGGCCCTTTGTCCGAAACTGGAACGCCTTCAAGATGTCGGCTTGGGCTATTTGCGACTTGGTCAGTCCGCTACGACCCTCTCCGGCGGCGAGGCCCAGCGCATCAAGCTCGCGGCGGAACTTTCGAAACGTGCCACCGGACGAACAATCTACATCCTCGACGAGCCGACCACCGGACTGCATTTTGCAGACATCCACAAACTCCTCGAAGTCCTGATGAAACTCCGCGACGCCCGCAATACACTGATTGTCATCGAGCACAACCTCGAGGTCATCAAGTGCGCCGATTGGGTGCTCGACCTCGGTCCCGAGGGAGGCGACGGTGGTGGAAGGATTGTCGCGGAAGGAACTCCGGAAAAAATCGCACAGATCCCCGGAAGCCACACGGGGCGGTATCTCGCGAGGTATTTCGCATCATGAGATTTCTTTTATTCCTCCTCGTGTTCCCGCTCGCCGCGCAATCGGATTCCGATCCCCTCGCCCCGGCACGCTCGGCGCTCGAGGCCGGATTTCCTCAAGTGGCCGTGCAGAAGATCACCGAGGCGTTCCCAAAAATCCGGAGCGGCCGCCAGTCTCCGCCCGCAACCATTCTGCTGGCGCGCGCTTTGTGCGAAGCCGGTCGACCCGAAGAGGCAGAAAAACTCTTAAAACTCCCCGGATCCCAAGCCAGCCCGGAGAGATCCTTCTGGCTCGCGCAGGCCACCGCCGCCCAAGACCGGTGGGAAGCCGCTCTCCCACTCTACGCGGACGTCATCGATGCACCGGATCCCGATCTGTCACACCGGGCCACAATCGGAGCAGCCCGGGCAGAATCCCATCTCGGACGCTTCGCCCGGGCGATTGAGATCCTTTCTGCGGCCAAGGACTGGCCAGAGAGCACCGAGCGATCCACCGCACTGCTCGACCTTGCTGACGCGAACCTTAGCCTCGGCGAGGTTGGATCGGCGAAAGTTTCCCTCGACGCCCTGAGCGAGCTCGATCCGGGTCTGCGAGCGCGGCGGGACTTTCTTCTGGCTCGTTGGATGATTGCCACCGGCGATGACTCC
Source organism: Terrimicrobiaceae bacterium (assembly GCA_049317665.1). GTDB lineage: Bacteria > Verrucomicrobiota > Verrucomicrobiia > Chthoniobacterales > Terrimicrobiaceae > JBBRHN01. Next base: position 3,630 of record JBMOHW010000055.1, read on the forward strand.
GGTGCTGCCACACTGTTCGCTCATTTCAAGCCAACAAACGATGGCATGGCTGTCGCTGCCGTTATCGACCACAGCCTCGCCCTTTCGCGCTTGGGGCAGTCTCCGGAGGCGGAGAATCTCTTGGAGGATTTCATCGAGGCGCATCCGGAGATTTCAGGAATCGATGCTGTTTTTTCGGCTTTGGATGGATTTTACCAGCGGAGCCCCGCGGCATCGACAGCCGAGTTGAAGCGCTGGTCCGAAGACCGGGAATCCAGTGAAAGAAAGGCCCACGCGCTTTTCTATCGGGCTCTCTCCGAGCGGCGGCAAGGCCATTCCGACGCAGCTCTTCAGCTCCTCAAGCAATTCCTCACGACGACTCCGAACGGTCCCCTCGCCAAACGCGCGATCACCGAGATCGCTTCGTTGGAGCTGGAATCCGGCCGACCCGACGCAGCGCTTGCCGTGCTTCCGAAAGCGAAGATCGATCCGGATGCGGACTTCCTCCGCGGGTTGGCCCTCTCGGTGAAGCGGAACCCGGCCGAGGCCGCGATTTCCTTTCGCCTTGCCGCTGACGAACCGCGCTTGGCGGAGGCTGCGCTTTTCAATGCGGCCGTCTGCGAGATTCTTGTAGGGAAAAACACCAGAACGTCCTGGAACGAACTCAAGGCCAGGTTCCCCGGCAGCTCTCGCCTCGCACGCTTGGATCTCATCGAGGCTTTCGATTTGGCCCGGAGCGGTTCGCCGGAAGCTGAAGAACGCCTCGCTACCCTGTCGGCTGCCAACGGTTCCCCGGTCGCTGGTGATGCCGGGCTTGCACTGGCCGAGTGGAAATTCCTGAACGGCCGCCCCGATCAAGCGCGCCTGGCACTCCAGCAGATTTCGGCAGAAGCTGATCCGGCCCGGCGCGCGGCGCTCTCGGTTTTCCTCGCAGACGCCGAGGGATCCGCTTCACCGGATACAGCGATTGATTCCGCGTTGAAGTATCTCGAAGATTTCCCCGGCTCCGAGGCCGAGCCCGAAGTGCGCATGAAACTGGGCGAGTTGCTCTACAAAAAAGGAGACTTCGGTGGCGCACGAATGCAGTTCGAAGCCCTCGCGCGAAAGTTTTCCGGAACCCGCTTCGAAGAGCCCGCGCTGTTCCTGGCCGGTCAATCTGCCTCGCGCCTCCTCGATGCCGCCTCGACCAACGACGCCATGCTGCTCTTTGAGGAAGTTGCCTCAATGAACAAGTCGTTTGCCCTCCGCGCGCGATTCGAACAGGCCGTTCTACAGAATTCGCTCAACCGTCCGAGTGAGTCACTCGTGATTCTCGACCGCATTCTCGCCTCGCAGCCGGACGCCGCCACGCGGGCCGAGACACTCATGGAAAAGGGGAAAACGCAGTTCCTCGCTCCGAGCGCCGATCAGTCTTCGCTCAAATCTGCCATCGCAACATGGCAGTCGATTGCCAGCGATCCCGAAGCCGGTGCACTTTGGAAAAATCAGGCTCTCGCGCGAATCGGAATCGCTCAAGAGAAACTCGGCGATACGGATGCCGCCCTCGCCTCGTTTTACGAAGTCATCAAACCCACAGACGGTCCCCGACCCGAATTCTTCTGGTTCTACAAGGCAGGCTTCGATGCCGGTCGGCTGCTGGAGTCCGCCAAACGCTGGGAGGAAGCGGTTCGCGTTTACGAAATTCTAGCCTCCAGCGATGGTCCCCGAACCCCGGAGGCTCGTGAGCGCATCAACAAGATTCGCCTGGAAAACTTCCTCTGGGAGGGAAACTAAATCGGCCCTCAGTCGCGAACCGGAACGACGATCACCGGGACCGGGCTCCGCTTGAGCACTCCATTGACGACGCTGCCACTGAAAAGGTGGAAGAGCGCTCCGTGACCGTGAGACCCGAGGACGACGTAATCCGCGTGGAGCGTCCGAGACCTTTCGATAATCTCATCGACCGCCATTCCGATCACGGCATCAACCGATACCTCAAGTCCCGCCGATTGCAACGGGACCGCGAGATCTCCCAGACGCTTTTTGGCGATCGCCAACTGGTCATCGTCGAGGAGCGGGGGGGAGGTCACAATAACATCCATGGAAGCATCGACGGGCACGTAAGAGGCAACAGGCTCGATGACATGGAAGAGCGATACCGAAAATTTCAAGGTCTGCGCGAGCTTCTTTGCCTCGGCAAGGACACGGGGAGAACTGGTGCTGGTATCTAGGCAAACAAGGATCGTATTCACATGGGAGATCCTGCACCTTACTGCCTTGGCTTGCGAGAAAATCCGGAGATAGTCGGATCGTGGAAGATTTGTTTGTCAACTCCGTCCCGCTGTCTGATGCGCCGCTGGCCACTCGGATGCGGCCCCGCACACTCGACGAATACACCGGGCAGACCCAGATCCTCGGTCCCGGAAAACTCCTCCGGCGCGCGATTGAGGCAGATCGCATTTCTTCCCTGATTCTCTACGGCCCGCCGGGAACCGGAAAGACGACTTTGGCTGAACTGATCGCCGGCGCGACCGGGGCAAGGTTTGAGCGGCTCAGCGGAGTCGAGGGGAACGTGACGGATATTCGTCGTGTTCTTGCCACGGCCGCGATGCATCGGGCGGAGCGCAATACGATTTTGTTTATTGACGAGATCCATCGCTTCAATAAAGCCCAGCAGGACGTGCTCCTTCCCGAGGTCGAGAGCGGCCTGATTCGTCTTATTGGAGCGACAACGCAGAATCCGTTCTTTAGCATTAATAGCGCCCTCCTCTCCAGGTCGCAGATTTTCCAACTCGACCCCCTTTCGGAAGCCGATCTGCTCATAATCCTTCAACGGGCACTCGATGATCCGGTCCGCGGATTCGGTGCCCGCGGAATCGTGCTTGATCCCGAGGCTGCGAGCCATCTTGCTCGATTGAGCGACGGAGACGCCCGCAAATGCCTAAACGCCCTCGAGATCGCCTGCCTCTCGACCGCCCCGGATCCGAAGGGCGTAGTTCGCATTTCACTCGCCGCCGCCGAGGAGAGCATTCAGCAAAAAGCCGTTGTCTATGACGGCACCGGCGATGCCCATTACGACACGATCAGCGCGTATATCAAAAGCATGCGTGGCAGCGATCCCGACGCCGCTCTCTACTGGCTTGCCAAGATGCTCCACGCCGGGGAGGACCTCCGCTTCATCGCTCGGCGAATCATTATCTGCGCCAGTGAGGACATCGGAATGGCGGACTCCCATGCCCTGGTCGTTGCCGTCGCCGCCCAACAAGCTGTGGAATTTGTCGGGCTGCCCGAGGCAAACCTCCTGCTTGCCCATGCCACCGTTTACCTGGCGACAGCCCCCAAGAGCAACCGCTGCACGGTCGCAATCGGGAAGGCATCGAGCGAGGTCCGCGAAGGGCGTTCCTTGGCCGTGCCAAATCATCTTCGTGACGGACACTACAAAGGTGCAAAGAAGCTTGGCCATGGCATCGGCTACCAATACAGCCACGACTTTGATGGATCCTACGTCCCACAAGCCTATCTTCCCGAGGGCCGGGTCTATTATGAGCCGACCGAAAACGGCCTCGAAAAACGTGTCAAAGAACGCCTCGATCACTGGCGCAAGATCTTCCAGGAGTCTCAGTCGACCGGGCAGTAAGCTGCTCATCGCTCGCGCCGTTCGTGTCCGTCATACGGCCCGAGTCCTGAAAATGCCGCACCAAGCTTGACCTCGCTCCCGTCTTTCCGCATTTTGCGCCTATGAAGTTTTTCACTCCGTTCATCCTCTCGATCCTTCTTGTTGTGGGCTGCAAGAAAGCCCCGCCCGGAACGCCTTCGCAGGAGATCGTGATCGGGGAGTTTGCGTCACTCACCGGGGGCACCGCGAGCTTCGGACAATCGTCGCACAAAGGTGTTGAAATGGCGGTCGACGAAGTGAACGCAGCGGGCGGCGTGCTTGGAAAAAAAGTCCGGTTGGTTTCAGAGGACAATCAATCGAAAGCCGGCGAGTCTGCCACGGTCGTCCGGAGGATGATTTCCCGGGATCAAATCGTGGCTCTCATCGGCGAGGTGGCGTCCTCGCGTTCTCTCGAGGCGGCCCCGATTGCCCAACAGAACAAGATTCCGATGATCTCCCCGGCTTCGACAAATCCGAAAGTTACGGAGGTCGGGGACTACGTCTTCCGGGTTTGTTTCATTGATCCCTTTCAGGGTGCGGTTCTGGCCAAGTTCATGCTCCAAAGCGGATGGAAGAATGCGGCCATCCTCACCGATGTGAAGCAGGACTACGCCGTCGGGCTGACCGAGTTTTTCAAGGATTACTTCACCAAGAATGGAGGCACGATTGTCAGCGAGCAGAGCTACAGTTCGGGAGACAAGGATTTCAAGGCCCAGCTCACATCGATCCGTGGTGCCAACCCTCAGGCGATCCTCGTCTCGGGCTACTACAACGAGGCAGGGTTGATCGCCAGCCAGGCTCGTGAGCTCGATCTCAACGTTCCGTTGCTGGGCGGCGACGGTTGGGACTCCCCTTCCCTCGTCGATGTGGCCGGAGCCGCGATGGAGGGGAACTTCTTCTCGAACCACTTCTCGGCTGAGGATACCTCCCCGGCGGTTCAGAATTTCCTCGTGAAGTTCAAGGCAAAATACAACGAAGACCCCGACGCAATGGCAGCCCTTGGCTATGATGCCACCAACCTGCTCTTTGACGCCATCAAGCGCGCCGGATCGACTGAGTCCGCCGGATTGCGAACGGCGATTGCCTCGACGAAAAATTTTCCCGGCGTGACAGGCAGCATCACGCTGGATGAAAAACGAAACGCCAGTAAGCCGGCCGTCATCCTTGTCGTTAAGGACGGCAAGTTCCGCTACGTCGAGACCGTCACGCCCTGAGTTTTCCGGCACGTGGACTGGGGGAACTTTACACAGCAGCTAGTCAACGGACTTTCCCTCGGCGCTATCTATGCGCTGATCGCCCTCGGCTACACCATGGTCTATGGTGTCCTCCGTTTTATCAACTTTGCACACGGAGATGTGTTCATGGTCGGCGCCTTTGCGGGCCTTTACGTCCACAGATGGCTTAAGCCAATGTTGACGTTTCTCCCCGAGATCGTCTCCGCCGTCATCGTCCTCCTTGCCGCAATGGCCATCTGTGCCGTGCTGGGCATAGTGATTGAAAAACTCGCCTACAAACCCCTCCGCCAGCGCTCCCGGCTGACGGTCCTGATTACCGCCATCGGCGTCTCGTTGTTCCTTTCCTACAGCGCTCAACTCCTCTTCGGCGCGGCGCCACGCGGTTTCCCGTCCCTGATCGATAACAAAACCCACGTCCTGCCGGGGGGAGCCACCGTCACCAGTGAGCAAGTCATCGTTCTCGTCGTCACGATCATCCTTTTGTTTGCGCTCCGGTTTGTTGTTCTAAAAACCAAGATGGGCCTCGCGATGCGCGCCCTGTCAAACAACCCAACCGCCGCTGCTCTCATGGGAGTGAACACAAATGCGGTCATCTCGTTTACGTTCGGCCTCGGATCCGCATTGGCCGGGGCTGCGGGAATCTTTTTCGCAACGCTGTATCAAGCCATTGACCCATTCATGGGAATCCTTCCCGGCGTCAAGGCCTTCGTGGCGGCGGTCCTGGGCGGGATCGGAAACATTCCCGGTGCCGCTCTCGGCGGGGTTCTGATCGGTCTCGTCGAGACTCTGGTCGTGGGCTATAGCAACCGGATCGGCATTCCATCCGGCTATCGGGACGCCGTCGCTTTTGTCATTCTGATCCTCATTCTTCTCTTTAAGCCCTCGGGTCTTCTCGGCAAGTCGGAACGCGAAAAAGTGTAAGCCGCATGAAGAACTATCTTCCTCACCTAGCCCTGGCTGCAGCTCTCCTCGCGAGCTTTGTTCTGTCCCAGATCGCTCCCCAGCTCGACGACTACGCGGTCAATATCCTTGTCCTCATCGGCATCAATATGATCCTCGCCGTGAGTCTCAATCTGGTGAACGGACACACCGGTCAGTTTTCACTGGGCCACGCGGGATTCATGGCCGTCGGTGCTTACACTTCGAGTATGATCACGCTCGCGGTCGCACCATCACTTCAAGCCTCCGGTGGTCTTCAACAGAATGCCCTCTTCGCCGGAGCCCTTTTCCTGGGAGGACTGACCGCCGCTGTTTTCGGCCTGCTCGTTGGCATTCCGTCTCTCCGCTTGCGGGGGGATTACCTGGCTATTGTGACGCTCGGATTCGGTGAAATCATCCGCGTCGTCATTCAAAATACCGACGCGCTGGGTGGAGCGCGCGGACTCGCAGGCATTCCGCCTTACACGACCCTCTTTTGGACGTTTGGCCTGGCGGCGATCACGATCTACGTCGTTGCCTGCCTCGTGAACTCGACCTACGGGCGCGGATTCATCGCGGTCCGCGACGACGAGATTGCTGCGGAGGCGATGGGTATCAATACAACGAAGTTTAAGGTCAATGCCTTTGTCATCGGTGCGTTTTTTGCCGGGATTGCCGGAGGCCTCTACGCCCACTTCATCAGTTACATCGCGCCGGAGGGATTTAATTTCCTGAAATCCGTGGACATTGTTGTGATGGTCATCCTCGGCGGAATGGGCAGCACACCCGGGGTGGCGGCGGCAGCCATCCTGCTGACGCTTCTCAATGAATGGCTCCGCGATTTCGAACAGTATCGCATGATCATCTTTTCCCTGCTCCTGATCGTGATGATGATTGTTCGTCCCCAGGGCTTGCTTGGGAACTTCCGGCATCGCGCCAAGAGGACCAGAACGCCATGACACCGCTTCTCGATCTCCGGCAGATAACGATGCAGTTCGGCGGATTGCGAGCCGTGAGCGATCTCGACTTTCAGATCGGCAGCTCGGAAATGGTGGGACTCATCGGACCGAATGGAGCGGGCAAGACAACCGTCTTCAACCTCATCACCGGCGTCTATCGACCGACATCGGGAGCGATTACGTTCGATGGCCGCTCGATCTCGGGACGAAAGGCAAGCTACATCGCATCCCGCGGTATTGCTCGAACCTTTCAGAATATCCGCCTCTTCAGTTCCCTTTCGGTGCTCGACAATGTGCGCACGGCCATGAACCTCCACTTGCGTCACGGAATCCGTGACGCGTTGATCCGGGGACGTTCATTCCGCCAGGAAGAGGCGGAAATCGAAGCTCGCGCGATCGATCTTCTGACGCTCTTCGGTCTGGAATCCGACGCCGAGAAAGAGGCGACCAGCCTGCCGTATGGCGATCAGAGGCGGTTGGAGATTGTGCGAGCCCTCGCGACAAAGCCTCAGGTCTTGCTGCTCGACGAGCCCGCTGCGGGAATGAATCCCACCGAAAAAGTCCGCCTCATGGAGCTCATTCGCTTCGTTCACGAGAAATTCCAGATCGCCGTCCTGCTCGTCGAGCACGACATGCGAGTCGTCATGGGCGTTTGCGAGAGAATTGTCGTTCTGGACTACGGCCAGAAGATCGCCGAGGGCGCCCCTTCGGAAATCCGGCGAGACCCGAAAGTCATCGAGGCCTACCTCGGAAAGGAGGCCACCCATGCTTGAGATCCGCGACCTTCGCGTAAGTTACGGCGGAGTCGAGGCCGTTCAAGGAATCTCGCTCGACGTTCCCGATGGGCACATCGTGACGCTTATTGGAGGCAATGGTGCAGGAAAATCTTCCACGCTGCGTGCCATCTCCGGCATTACAAGAGTCGCGGGGGGCACCATCGCTTTTCACGGTCGGGAGATCACCAATCAGCCGCCGCACGAAATTGTCGGGCATGGGATTGCCCAGTCACCGGAGGGCCGGATGGCCTTTTCGAATCTGACGGTTCTCGAGAACCTTCGCATGGGTGCCTACCTGCGGAGCGACCGCCGCGCAGTCGAGGCGGACCTCGAACAATGTTTCACACTTTTTCCGCGCCTGAAGGAACGACTCGCGCAATCGGCGGGAACCCTGAGCGGTGGAGAGCAGCAGATGCTGGCCATTGCCCGCGCGCTGATGAGCAAGCCGAAATGCCTTCTTCTCGACGAACCCTCGCTCGGCATCGCTCCCATCCTTGTCCAGGCCATCTTCGCGAGAATTGCGGAAATCAACCGCTCCATGGGTCTTGCCATTCTCTTGGTTGAGCAGAACGCCAACCTCGCCCTCCAAGTTGCCCACTACGGCTACGTCATGGAGACCGGCCGGATCATTCTCCACGATTCTGCGGAGAAACTTCGGAAGAACGATACCGTTCGCGCCGCCTATCTTGGCGAATGCTGATCAGCATTCGTCGGGCTGGACCTTATCGTCCGTGCCGGGCTAGTGCTTAACTTTCTCCGGGGTCACCCCAGATCGATCTGAGCCCGCATCCTGAATCTGCCGCTGGATCGCTTGAACACTGGGATCACCCGGATAGTCGTTCGCCGCGCTGGCAATCAGCACATTCGCAAGATGTCGATTGGGACCCGAAGCCACCTCGAGCGCGAGATCCTTCACGCGTTGGAGAAAAACGTCAGGCTCCACCGGAGTGAGAGCATCCGACCATGCGCGATAGACGACCTGAATCCGTCGCTCCGCCGCTGCGTCGTTTTCCGATTCGGGCGCGGATGCCAAAACGCGGAGCGCGGAATCGAACTCGCCGGATTGCAAGAGGGCTTCACAATAAAAAACGCGATCTGCTGCCGATGACGACTTGGGATCTTCAAACTTTGCGCGGTAGTGCGTCAGCGCCTTCGTCTTCCAAGCGGTCGCGTCGCGCTCATCGCCCAGGGCGCGGGCGATGTCGATCAGTTGGAACATCGCCTCGGGCTTTGAAGAAACGATCTCCTCGAGATACTTTCTCGCCTCAAGCCAGTTTTTTTTCTTCAGAGAAAGATTCGCGAGGAGGGCCTTGGCTTCGACCGAGTCTGGTTCGAGCGCCAGAACATTCTTGAGCTGGGCGATTGTGGCCTGGTCGGTGCGAACGTCCGGGTCGGGCCGGTCGATCAAATTGCGCGCCACGAGAAGATGGGCGGGTGCATAGACAGGCTTGTCATACGGAGCAATCATCTCCAACAGGCCAGCAGCGTCGCCGGTCCGCCCCAGCCCGAGCTTCGATTTCGCGATAAGGAAAATCGCTTCGTTCCGCTTTTCACTCCCGAACCCGAGCAGTCTTTGTGCGGCCACCAAGGCCGTGGGATAGTCCTTCTCGGCCAAGGCCGATACCGCCGTTTCCTCATACCGAGTCCGAATCTTTTCGGGATTCCACAGCACCATTGCGAACAGGAAGAAAATCCCGAGCAAGATGGCCAGCACCGCCGGCAGAGCGAGCCAGAGCGATGCGATCGCCATTTTCTGAGATTCGGCGTTCGCGCTCATTTCTTCCCCTCCGCCTTGATCTGGCCAGCAAGTGCCGCCGCCGCCGCATCAAAAAGTTCCATGGCTGCTGCACGCGAAGCAAGATCCAGGGGATCGCTGCTCACCACGAGAACTTGAACGCGAAACGTCGTTTCATCAGGAAGTCCCAGAAGACCGAGCCGGCTGGCAAAATCACGTTTCAGTGTCGATTGATCGACCCACTCTCCATGCTCATTGATCGTGGCAAACCAGAGCGACCCGCGGGCTCCTGGATCTTTTTTCATTTCCATTTGGATTCGTGGGGGACCTCCCACCTCGGGAACAATCAATTCCTTCCGGTCGAGCACCCATCCAATATTGGTATAGCACCCTTCCACGTCATGGTAGCGCCAGATCGGATAATCAAAAGCGACGACAGCGCTCATCCCGGGGCGCTCAAAATTCCAGATCATCGAGGATAGCCCGATGGTCTCGACCTTGTTCACCGTTGGCGGCCCGGCTTGGGCCCGTGACCAATCGCCGACCGTCTCCGGCATCGAGAACGTGAGATCGCTCTCAAACGACGCCCGCGCCGCGCGCAATGGCTCGACACCCTCCTTGGATTTTTCCCATCCCTTATGGGCTGATGCCTCGCCCATCAGCGCCAACACGCCGCCGATGGCCCACAGCCAGCGGACCTGGCCCGGCGGATTGAGCGGGGCTCGGGGAGACGGAGTGGGCGGTAATGGAATCGAGGGCACTCTTTTTCCACGCGAAACAAGATGTTCGAGGCTGATCACGAGGAAAACGTAGATGATGACCAGAACGATACTCAGGAGCTCGTGCTTCCAACCCGTGAGAATATCGATCCCGTCGTGATACCGGAGCCAAGCACCCAGTGAAATCCGAACGACGTTGCCCATCACGACAAACGCGAGCGCCGCAGGCAGACAGAGAGTGAAATACCAAAACGGCCGCCTCCGCCAGAGCAGGAAAAATAGCGAGAACGCCGTGACGAAAAGCACGGAGTTGATTCCGCTGCAGGCTTCCTCAACCAGCAGTTTCTGACCGGGCAACTCGATCACGTTGCCGTCCACACAATGGATCACGCCAACCAAGTCGAGCATACGGCTACTCAGATCCGTGGCCACCTCGCGAAGGAAGAGTCCGAGTCGCGCGTCGAGACCCAACGGAAGCGGAATGATCGTCAACGCGACAATCAAGGCCGGGATCATCCGACTCAGAAGAGGCCAACCCCCGATCCACCATAAACCTGTCACCATTGCGCCAAAAAAAGCCAACATTCCCAACAATGGAGACCAAACCAAAATTGCAGCACCCAAGGCAGCAAGAGACAAAATAACACCTGCGACGAGAGGACCGTTGCGACCCGGCTCTATTGGCTGAGGAACCTCTCGAAATCGCTCCCAAGCCAAAAATCCCGCCGCAGCCAAGGCTTGGGGAAAAAATTGATACTCGGGCAGCTTCCAAAGATTTCCAAAAAAGGCGAAAAGCAACGGAGCAAATCCAAAGGCCCCGAGGCCAAGAATCCCCCAGACCCGCCCTGCTCCGCCGAGAATGGGAAATCGTTGCGCGAATTCGCTCATGAGTCCCGCGGACTTTGGGCCGTTGTGCCTGAGGAGTAAACGAGAATCTTACCTCCGCAGCACCGCGCTAGAGACTCAAACGTCCGAAGCCCGACGACGGCGGGCAAAGGTCAAGACCGCTCCCAACGCGAGGAAACCCATCACCCAAGTGCTGGTCTCCGGAACGGCAGCAACAGCGCCAACGTGACCGACCAGAAGATCGTTTCCACAATCCTGAGTGAGTCGGAAGGTCGCCCCGCCAGGTGCAATCGCCGCCAACAAAGCCGAAGGCAAGTCAAACGTCGTCACATAGTTCGTTCCGCCATTTGTTCCGACGGTAATCCCCAATTCTGATAGCAGCTGCGCACCGGTTTTTGTTGTCACCGTGAAGCTACCAGTTGAAATCAACGTCTCGTTCCCAGGGGAAGCTTGGAGCGTTGCCGGGCTACTCCCTTGTGTAATTGCAAAGGTAGCCGCGCGAAGGACAGATGCGGCGCTAAGCTCGACAACTTGATAGCCCAAACTTCCATTCGAGGGATTGGTTAAATTGATCGCAAACTCGTAACCGGCTGCCGTGTTCAGATAGTTATCCGGGTTGCTGCCAGAGAAAGTATGCAACGGAATCGTGCCGTTAGTGTTAACGAAAACGTCGCCAATTCCGATGCCGTCCTGCGCCACACGTGGATCGAACCCGGAAACGAAAGCCAGTTTGCCCGCATTGATATCAAACGAAAACGCCCGCAAGTCCCAGCTGTTGTTATTGACCGTGCCTTGCTCGGTCTCTCCCCACTCAAGGATTCCGCCGGGCCTGAGGTCACTTCCAAAAAAACCTGCATTCGGATTTCCGTCATTGATCGTGATGTCAACGAACCCGGCCTGGGCCACAGTGGAAGTGACGACAACCGCCGCCGAAATCGATAGAATCCAAGGTGAGAAGGTTTTCATTTCGGGATGCACTTTTTCTGGAAAATTCGAATCCGTCAAACAAATTTATGCAACCTGTTGTTTATTTCAAGTGCCAATCCACGAATCACGCGATATCAAAGAAGATCTTCTCTCGAACAAGCCTCTTCGACTTTCCAACCATGCTGTGCGATATTCTTTCCAGACGGAACCATCCGATTCCGCATGACGTTCCCAAGAACCGACGACCTCGCGTGAAACTCGTTGCGTGGATCGCTCTCGTCTTGGTGTTCCCTCTCACGGCGCGAACGGAACCAGGCCTCGCCGTTCAAGCTGATCAGGGAGTTTACTTTAAAGACAGCCTGTTTCTCCGCGTCCTGCTCGCCGAGGATCCCAAATCGTTTCTCGACCAATGGTCGAAGGCCGCGAAGCCCGGTGCGGAGATTTTCAAAACGAAAACGTCCTTCCATCGGGGCGACACCGTTTACCCGGCGGTGATCTTCGCCACAAGCAACATCTCGCTCGACGGGTTTGCTGATCTTTCCTACTCCGTCCTCATCCGCCGACCCGACGGATCGATCTATGAGAACTTGGAAAACCTCACCGTCGTGAAGGGCATCCCTCCCTCCGGTGCCGCGCTATCCGAAAAAAAGGTCGGACTAAAAATCGAAGAAACCGATCCCTTCGGGGAGTATACAGTCAAGGTCACCATCACGGACAACCTCAGGCAAGTGCCGGTCGAGATGCTTTTTAAATTTACGGTTATCGATCCCACCGCCCTGATCCAACCCTCGGTGCTGACGCCTCCGAACTCCGAACGTCCGGCAGACGGAGATTCCACACTCCCAGATGCCACATCCCCGGCTCCCACGGCACCTCCAGCGACCGGCCGAGTGAGATCGCTCAAAAACTGACCGATAAAACACTTGCAGACGGAACCTCCCCCAGTTTATTTTCCCCAGTTCCCCGGACGATCCCGCAAAAGCGAACGTCCTGACAGGTTCCGCGCGGTTAGCTCAGTGGTAGAGCACCTCCCTGACACGGAGGGGGTCACAGGTT
>JBMOHW010000056.1:0-16223 GCA_049317665.1 Terrimicrobiaceae bacterium
TCCTGGCGAAGAGCAACCGGGTGGCGGATCATACAGTCTTTGTTTCGGAGTGGTTGAGGGATTATCATGGGGAGCGGTGGTTTGATCTTGGGATGCCGCATTCTGTGATCGTGCCCGGGGCGGATCCGCGATTTTTTCATCCGATCGGCGGAGCGCGATGGGATGGGGTCGGGCCGCTGCGATTGGTGACGCATCATTGGTCGGACAATTGGAAGAAGGGATTTGATGTTTATCGCGAGATCGATGAGTTGGCGGCCGGGTCGATGCACGGGGAGGTCGAGCTTCGGGTGATTGGGCGGTGGCCGAAGGATTTGGTTTGGAAAAAGGCGCGGACGTTCGGTCCGGCCAGCGGTGGAGAGTTGGCGGGGTTGCTCAGGCAGTGTCACGGATATGTGAGTGCCTCGCGATTTGAGCCCGGGGCGATGCATGTGGCGGAGGGGCTGCAATGCGGGTTGCCTTTGCTTTATCACAAAGACACCGGCGGAACGGTCGAGCAGGGGAGACGGTATGGTCTGGAGATCGGCGCAGATCTGGAGGCAACGCTGCGGGAGTTTCGGGCGCGGCATGCCGAGTTGAGGAGCAAAGTGCTGGGTGATCCGCCTTCGGGCAGCACGATGGCCGCAAGTTACCTTCAACTCATTGAGAGGCTTCTTGCGAATGCTTAAAGTTCATTTCACGCCCGGCGATGGCAAGGGATGGGCGCTGGACGAGGATCTGAGGCAGATTCAGGTCTCTCTGAACGGGAGGGTGAAAGCGTGCGCTGCCTGGGAGGCGGATGTGATCCATGCACCGTTCTGGCAGAATCTGGAGATGGTCGCGCCGGAACTTCTTGAGAGGGCGTTTGTCATCGCGCATGCGGACAATCCGCCCTTTTTTTATGTGAAGCAGCCAGAGTTCGCGTGGGGGCAGCGAGTTGTCGATCTGTGGATTGCCCGGTCGCGAGAGGCGCATGAGCAATTTCAGGCGCTCGGTTTGCCGGTCGAGCATATTCCTTACACGATTGACGCTGAGACATTCTTTCCGATTTCCGACAAGGCGGGGCTGCGGCGGGAGTTTGGGATTCCGGAGGGTGCTTATGTGATCGCGAATTTTCACCGGGATACGGAGGGGAGTGACTTGCGGACGCCCAAGCTGCAAAAGGCGCCCGAGCTGCTGGTGACGATTCTGCGTCGTCTGCGGGATGCGGGGGATTCATTCCATGTTTTGCTCGCGGGCCCGCGGCGGCATTGGATTCGGGGTCAGCTTCGGGAGCTGGGAATTCCGGCTACGTTTGTCGGCGAGGCCGGAATTGAGGGGGATGATTTTGGGATCAACATTCTGACGAGGGAAAAATTGAACCGGCTTTACAATGCCTCCGATCTTTATGTCGTGCCGTCGCGGTGGGAAGGTGGCCCGCAGTCGGTGATGGAGGCGGCGGCCAGTCGGTGCAAGGTATTGAGTGTTCCGCTCGGACTCGCTCGCGATATCTTGGATTCGGATTCGCTTTTCCGCTCGGTCGGCGAAGCGGTTAATAAGATTCGCGGGGACATCGAAACCCGCCGACTTGATCGAACCCTGGACGGGCAATTCTCTCGCTGGCAGGCGTCGCATACGACTGAGACGATGGCGAGTGGACTGAGGGAAATTTACGAATACCTTCCGAAGCGAGTCTCAAAGCCCGCGCGGCGTGTGTTGCGGCTTCGCGGCATGTTCCTTCAAGGCAGGCATACGTTGCGGAGGCGAATGGGGCGTCGGAAGCTTCCCGCAGATGTTGGGTGGAATCATTTGTCCGGTCGCTCTGAGCGACTCGATGAGATAATGAATCTGCTTCGCGATATCCTTGTGCGGAATGGCGTCCGCGTGGTCGGAGTCGGAGAGGCTAATGTCGAGATCATTGGCTGGCCGTTGAGGAGTGATTCAGCGGCAAAAAAAAAGTTCCAATGGGTGGTGCCGAATTTTCCACGCGAGTTGATTTTGCCTGGGGCAACAATCATTGCGCCCGCCGTCCAGGATGTTTTGAACCTTCGCACTGGGGGTGTCAGCGGCCCGGTTGTTGTCGGCCCGGTTAACTCAACATCCGGCGAAAGCGCAGCTGGGCCGTTTGTTGTGCCGCCTGGCGAGCGGGGGTTTTCGCTGGAGGTCTGGGCGGCGTTGGCGGGTGGGCGTCCGGTTGTTTATCCACAGGGGTTGGCCTACTGGGAACAGGTTTTTCACGGAGGAATGGCGTATGAGGGGGAAGACTCTTCGGAAGCGTTCGAGGCGGCTCAGGCATCGGAATGCGAACTTCGGAGTTTGATTCGTGTGCCCGAATTCCGCGATGCCGAAAAGTTTATCCGAACGTTGTTGAGCGTGTGAGTTTCATCATTCCATGGCGAATCCGGGAAGCGGTGAGGTCACTGTTCGGCCTGCCTGCCGCATTGGCGGCGAGCCGGCGGTTTTCCGGGATCCGCCATTCGTCGAGCCAGCGAGTCCATGTGGGATTCGGAGGTGTGCTCGAAGACGGGCGTCCGATTCAGGGTGGAGCGGTAAAGTTGTTGCCGTTACGAAGCGCGTTCGGGGGCAGTGAGTCGGAGTTCCATATTCTTTATGCGGTCAGCAGCAGTCCGCCGCAGTTTGCTGAGAGGTTGTTTGCGGAGTGCCAGAGAATAGGCATTCGGATCGTTTGGAATCAGAATGGGGTGGGGTATCCTGCGTGGGCGGGAGCGGAGAGTGAGCGGTTCAACGAGCCGATGAGGCGGCTCCGCTCGATGGCCGACTTCGTCGTTTTTCAGAGCGAGTTCTGCAAGCTTTCTGCCTCCAAGTTTCTCGGTCCGAGCGAGGCTCCGTCCATGGTTCTCTATAATCCCGTTGATCTGGAGGTTTTTCATCCTGAGTCGTCGAAGACGTTTTCCCCGGCTCCGCTTCGGCTGCTCGCCGCTGGCACGCATGGGACTCGCGACCGTCTCACGTCTGCGCTTGAGGCACTTTGCGAGCTGAGGAAAGGTGGGTTGGAAGCTGTGCTGACTGTGGCCGGGCGTTTTCATTGGCCGGACGGCGAGAGGGATTTTTCCCGAGAGACGGTCCGGCTTGGTTTGCGAGATGTCGTTCGAAGGATCGTGCGTTTTTCGCAGGCCGATGCGCCGCAACTTTACCGCTCACACGATCTCCTCATACATCCTAAATACATGGACCCGTGCCCGACCGTCGCACTTGAGGCGATGGCGAGTGGGTTGCCGGTCGTCGGGTCGCGCTCGGGAGGAATGCCCGAGCTCGTTTCTGAGGATTGCGGGATCCTTATCGACGCCCCGCAGGACTGGGTAAATCGGCACACGCCTTCGGGAAGCGACCTGGCCGCCGCGGTCGCGAAGATTCATCCGAAGTTACCGGATTTTGCGCGTTCGGCGCGGAGGAACGCTGAGGCGAAGTTTGCAGTTGGGAATTGGTTGGAATCGCATGGGCAGATTTTCCAACAATTGCGGGAGCTTTGACATTTATGGTGGCGTCGTGAGCTTCTGCGGTTTTGGTGGCGGTTTTTCGAAATGAATTCGACTCCACGAATCTCGGTCGTGATGACCGTTTACAATGCCGGGGGCTTTCTCATCGAAGCCGTCGGAAGTATTCTGTCGCAGACGTTTGGGGATTTTGAATTTGTTATCGTCGACGACGGTTCAACCGACGGAAGCGTGGAAGTTCTCACGGATTTTTCCGGGCGAGACCAGCGGATCCGGCTTTTTTGTAATCCCTCGAATTTCGGGCAGACCGCCTGTCTGAATCAAGGTCTGCGCGAAGCCCGTGCGGATTGGGTTGCTCGACAGGATGCTGATGACGTTTCCCTACCCGGGCGACTGGAAAGGCAGTGGGCATGCGTCTCTGAGAAGTGCGACACGGTTCTTGTCGGCGTGAACGGGTGGATCATGAACGAGTTCAGTTCGGTCACGGGAATGATCCATGTTCCGGTGGACGACGCGGCGATCCGTGCGTCGATGGTTTTTCGAAATCCGTTTATTCACACGGGGGTTCTGTTTCGACGGGTCGATCCTCGTGGGGCTGTCGTGCAATACGACGAACGTTATCGGATTTGCCAGGATTGGGAGCTCTGGTCGAGGTTGCTGGACGACGGGAAGGTGATGAATCTGCCCGAGCGGCTTGTCGGGTATCGGCACCATCAGGCGTCGCTTTCGCATGCTTCTGGTGAGAAGACACGCGAGGAGAGTGAGCGAGTGGTCTCGGCTATCTGGGATAAGAGCGAGGCAGGACGCCCGATCGAAAAGCGTCTTTTGGAGAGCTTCCGCGAAGGTCTTCGTGTTGCGGACCGAGGGGACTTCTGGAGATTCTATGGGAGGAATCGTCCGGCCGCTGGGGAGGCGGTGCATCGCGTTCAGGCCGCAGGTGCACTGGTCGGACAGGATGTGATGGCTGCGGCAGGCGAGCTTTTTGCGGCGTGGCGGTTAGCTCCGGGTTGGACATCAGATGTCCTTGTCCGAAGCGCAGCGATTCGCCTTGGACTGGTGGGCACTCTTAAGACCGGATCTTTCGATCGAGGAGGAAGATCATCCGCTGGGTGAGCCAGAACGCCTGGCGGGCCAGCGGGGATTTTCGGAACCAATGGGAGGCGGCTTGAGGCAGATTCTCCTCACAGAACGATTTCCAGGTTTCCCGGACGGCTTCGCGTGAGAACGGAGCCGTTTTTTTGTGCCCGGATTCAACGAGGGCTGCGCGAAATGCCGGGTCGCGTTTTAGTTTTTTTACGAGATCAATGCACACGGCAGCGGAACCCGCTTGGAGAAAGTCCTCGCCTGCGCGGCCCTCGCTTGTGAAAGCCGAGTCGCTGCCGCTGATGATGGGGACCCCGGCCAGCCAGGCATTGTAGAGCTTTGTTGCCGGCTTGTGCAGGTGTTGGGCGCGGGAAAAGTCGCGGATCGCGAGGGCTACGTCGACATCCGAGTAGTCGTGCCATTGGGAGGCGTCACGGATGACAAGCTTGGCTCCGGTCTCGCGTTCGAGCTGGTCGGCGAAGGTTTGGCTCGCGAGTTCTGGGGCAAGATTCCGTGGGTCCCCAAAGAACGCGATGGTCTCGATCTTCTCTCCGCGGGCCGGATCGCGGGGGATGAGATTCGGTTGTGCCCAAAGTGGTATGAAAATCGAACCCGGAAGTCGGCGGGCATGGGCGCGGTTTTGGACGATCTGGAGCTGAGTGCCGGGGTGGGGGATGAAGTCCGCGACGATGTTTGCGATGAATTGTTTTTCTCCTGCGCGAAAGTCGGTGTTGAGGAAATTTCCAAGTGTGACGATGATCCCTTCGTCCGGCATTTTTGTGACGAGTTCGATCGGAGTTTCACTGCGCAATTCGACCCAAGTTTGGTAGATCCAACATTGTGCCGCTGCGGATTTTCCTCCGGCGAGGAGATCGGGGGCGTGGCCGGGAATCCAAGCCGCTTGTCGTTCCGGGCTCGGCAAATGGGCTTCGGGCATGTAGAAAGAAATATTCACCTTATCGCTGCGTAAATGATTTCACACATTCTGCAAGACTGGTCGGCCAATCGAGGAAATCCGAAAGGGAGATTTCTCATGGTTTTCTTCCGGCTCTGCCAGGCGATTCGGCGACATCCGGCGTGGTGGCTCGGGCTGCCGGTGCTCGTGATTTACGTGGGTTTGGTGCATTGGGTGATGGGGGTTGAGTTGGACTATCAGACGGAGGTCGGGCCGGGGTTGGGACTGCATCACGGGGTTGGGTTGGTGGTCAATCAACGAGCCAGAATCGGTGCGGGATGTCTCTTGAGGCATGGCGTGACGATTGGGGAAAAGGTCGCTGGCGGACCATGTCCGGTGCTCGAGGACGGGGTGGAAACGGGAGCGCTCTCCGTCATGCTCGGTGGGATTCGGATCGGTGCGGGCGCCATCGTCGGGGCCGGTGCTGTCGTGGTGCACGATGTGCCTCCCGGGACCATTGTTGCCGGGAACCCAGCCGTGGTGATTGGAAATCGGGATCGAGCGTGACGTGAAGCTGCTTTTTCTATCGAGCTTTGCGCATTTGATTTTGGATGAGCAGTCCACCCGGACGTCCGGAGGAGCTGAGTTGCAAGTTGCCCTCCTGGCCCGGGAGCTTGCGGGGCGGGGGCATGAGGTCGTGATTGCCGCTGGCGACATGGGGCAGGGTGATGGGCTGAATCTTCAAGGGGTGAAGATCCGGAATGCCGGGAAGTTTCACACGGGCCGGCTGTTTGAAATGGTTGGAGCGATTCCCCGGGTCATTCGGGTTTTGCGGGAGGAACGACCCGAGTGGGTGATTGTGATGGGCTGGACGGCGTGGCTTTTCATTCTGTGGGCGGTGCGGCCGTTTTTGGGATTTCGGCTGGATTTCACGTGTGCGCTCGACAGTGAAATCAACGGTGTCTACCGGCGGGAGCATCCGGTATTCGGATCGCTTTTTGAGTTTGCGGTCCGGAGGTGTGATGCACGACATGCGATCACACAGGGTCAGAAAGATTGCTTCGAGGCTCGTGGAATGGACTGCACGCTTTACCGGTATCTTGTGTTTCGTCGGAAGAGTCCGGCAATGGGCGAGAAATCGGTGGATTTTCTTTGGGTCTCCCGATGTCAGCCGATCAAGCGACCGGGGGTGTTTGTCGATCTTGCGAGATCATTGCCCGAAGCGTCGTTCGAGATGATTTGTCCGGCGGAAAATCGTGGGCTTTGGGACGAAGTGTCAGCACGGGCTGGAGGTTGCGCCAATTTAACTTTTGTCGAATCGGTGCCGTATCACAGGATCCAGGAGTTCTATGATCGCGCGCGGATTTTTGTCAACACGTCGGAATGGGAGGGGTGGCCGAACAGCTTTATTCAAGCCGGTCTCGGTCGGGCTGCCCTGCTGTCTCTCGACGTGAATCCCGACGGGATTTTCGAAAAGTTTGGGTTGGGGATGTTTACCGCAGGAGATCGTGAACGCTTTGTTGAAGCCGCGCGGGAAATGCTGGCTGATCCCGTGCGATTAAGAAGCATGCAGGACGGCTGTGCGGCGTTTGTCGAGCAGATGCACGACAACGCCAGGGAGACCGAGGTTTTCCTTAGTGGTTTACGGTCCCTCGCTGGTGCCGGTGTTGGAGCTTCTGCATGATCTCGGCGACATCGGGGTCTCGCGGATTGACGTCCTGATCGCCCGAGGAACTTCCTAGACCGGTGGCGTAGTAGTCGTAGAGTCCGTCCAAGGCAGCCTTTTGCCGACCCTGGGCTAATCTTCTTCGGAACGAAACCCATGCCAGGTAGCCGCGGCGGAGCCCGTGGTGCCTGCGGATAGATCCTTCGAAAAGACCACAGGCGAATCCCATGGCTTCGCAGCGCTCGAGGAATAGGCCAAGCGGGTTTTTGCCGTTAGCCGAGTAAAAAGCGCGCCAGATTCGGAAGCGTGCGTCGAGTCCCCAATAGCTCCAAGGTTTTCTGCCGGTCGAATAGTGCAGATTTAGGTCGCGAATTCCTCCAGAGGGGAGGCTTTCGTATTGCCAGTTGAAACTTTGCTCGAGGATTTCGATGCGTCCACGGAGGACATAGTTGAGAATGGTCTGATCGTGCCACTGGTAGCTCGTTGGGCCCGCCGCTAGCTCCAACGCGTGCTTTTCGAGGTTGCCTTCCCGCCATTTGTCGAGATCGACGACCATGAACCCGCTGTTGAAATACGGAAGGCTCCGCTCGCCCGGGTCAAGCGGCCACGGGCAGTCCTCGCCAAGTTGAACATACGTTCGATCGCCACAAGCGAGGACCGTTTTGCCATTCATCGGTTGCCGCCACAGCGCGGCGAGATCGCTGAGAACAAGAATGTCGGAGTCGAGGTAAATGACCCTCGAAGCCGAAAGGAAGGATCCCATGTGGAGTCGGGCGTAATACATCCGCGAGTTGCGGAGGCCCGGACGGAATGTTCGGAAGCGAGCGGTTTCCACCCGGAAAATCTGGATCTCGCACATAGGATTTATAGCGAGACAAACGGTCCGTAGGTCGTCGATCGATTGCTGACGGAGTCCGCCGTCCATCACATGGATCGTCACGGGCGTGGAGAGATCGATGGCGAGGAGCGCCGAGGTGGCTGTCACCAACAGTCCAGGAGAAAAACGCTCGTCAGCACCGGTCAGGAGATGAATCATTGGGGATCGGATTTTTCGTTGGATTGAAGGAGCACGCAGTTATTGCACATTCAGGACGCGACGATAGAATTCCAAGCTTCAATGTGGACGGCCGAAGACAATTCATGAGGAACACTTTTGAGAAAACCCTGCGGATGATCGCAACGTGTCTGCGGGCGAGGGCTTCCTTTTTGTCCCTGATTCTCGCATTGGGTCTGGGGGGCTGCGCGAGCGAATCGTTTTCGCCGGACGCAGCGCCGGAATATGTCATCGTCGCCGAATTCGCCGCATTCTACCGATTGGGCCCGCAGCAACCGCGGGGGCCAGACCAATCGCTTCGGCAGGGAACCCGCGTGAAATTGTTGCGCCGAGAGATGGGATTCAGCTACGTGCAAATGGAAGACTTGCGGTCAGGCTACGTTGCCAACGAAAGCATGGAAGTCGCTCCGCCCCGTCCCAAAGAACCCGATGCGGCTGCGGCGACCTCTGGTTCCGGCGGCAGCCGCAAACCCGGCAACCGTCAGCGTGCGGAGACCAGTCCGGTTTATTCCGGGCCACAATTTAATGACACGCCTCTGCCTGACCCGAACGTTCCTCCTCCGGATTTGAATATCGATCCGGAGGTTGTTCCGGACACCATCCCGGTGCCGTCGGCGACTCCGTCAGGAACTCCGAAATTCCGCTACTGAAAATTCGCGAAAAGATTTTTATTTTTCTTCTTGCGTATCGAAAACGGATTCGTAAACTCCTCCCTCCCGCAAGCCGTCGGGAAGACGCGACAACCACCGCAGTGTGGTTTTTTTGTCCCCTGATGGTTTCGAGGTCCCAGAGGGAAACCATTTGACCATGAAAATTCACAACCCAATCGCCGCCGCCAATGTTCCGACTACGGATCGCGCGATGCATTGTGACTAGCCCGATACATCCATGAGCGCAACCGTTCTTACCGCCGCAGAGGCACAGAAAGCCAAGATAGACCTGATCACCGAGGAGGCGAAAGGCCAGCAAGCCGTCCACGATGTGGTCGTCGCGATCCAAGCCGCCCGCCGGAGCGGCACGGCTTGCGCGAAAACAAAGGGGGATGTGAACCTTTCCGGCCGCAAGCCTTGGCGCCAAAAGGGAACCGGACGCGCCCGGGCAGGATCGTTTGCCAGCCCGGTCTGGGTCGGTGGTGGTGCCGCGCACGGGCCGAAACCTCGCGACTACACGAAGAATACGCCCAAGGCTGTGAAGAAACTCGCATTTCGGAAGGCACTCAGTGCACGGATCCTCGAGGGTGACGTCCTAATCGTCGATCAATTCACTGTTTCGGCTCCGAAAACCAAACTTTTTGTCTCCTTGCTGGCAGAGACCGCCCAGAAAGCCCGCAAGACACTGGTCGTCTCGACGAACTTCGACGAAATTACCTTCAAGGCCGCACGTAACGTCGCTGCCGCTCAACTCACCCGCGCCGAGGATGTCAACACCGAGCAACTCCTCGCCTTCGACAAGATCGTCGTTACCAAGGCCGGACTCGAAAAGCTCTCCGAAAGGCTCGCGTCATGAACGAAGTCCACGATCAAATCCAAACCGTCATTCTCACCGAGAAGGCCACCCTGCTCTCGGAGAAGTTCAACAAGTATGTTTTCCGGGTCAATCCCACGGCAAACAAACTCCAGATCAAGCGAGCGATCGAGGTGATCTTCAAAAAGAAGGTCGTCGACGTGAATACCGCGAATTATGCCGGCAAGAAGAAGCGCGAGCGTCGCGCAGACTTTGGTCGTCGTCCGAACTGGAAAAAGGCGATCGTTACGCTCAAAGCCGGCGAGAAACTCGACCTCGTTTAAAGAAACCAGCAGACCATGGCACTCAAGACTTTCAGACCCTTAACACCAGCGAGCCGCTTCAAGGCACTCCCGGATTTTGCCGAGATCACCAAGAGCAAACCCGAGAAGAAGCTCACGGAAGCGATCAAGAAGAGCGGTGGACGCAACAACCAAGGCCGGATGACGATGCGTCATCGCGGTGGTGGTCATAAGCGTCGCTATCGCATCGTGGATTTCAAGCGCTCCAAGCGGGAGATCGTAGCGGAAGTCTTGGCGATTGAGTATGATCCCAACCGCTCCGCGCGTCTGGCTCTGCTCCAGTATGCCGACGGCGAAAAAGCTTACATCCTTGCTCCCCTTGGCTTGAGTGTTGGAGCGAAGGTCACGGCGGGAGAAAAAGCGGATCCCTCGGTCGGTAATGCCCTCCCTCTCAAGTCGATTCCGCTCGGTTCCGGAATCCATAACATCGAACTCACTCCCGGACGCGGCGGACAAATCATCCGAAGCGCCGGATCCCAGGCGATTCTGGCAAACCGTGAAGCGGGATATGCCCTCGTCAAGCTGGCATCCGGCGAGATTCGCAAGATCAATGAGAATTGCTATGCTACCCTCGGTCAGGTCGGAAACTCCGATCATATGAACGTTTCCGCAGGCAAGGCCGGGCGCTCGCGCTGGCTCGGCCGGAGGCCCCACGTCCGTGGCATGGTGATGAATCCGGTCGATCACCCGATGGGTGGCGGCCAAGGCAAAAGCAAGGGCGGCGGTGGACGCCACCACCCGGTCTCTCCTTGGGGACAGCTCGCCAAGGGATTCAAGACCCGCCGCAAACACAAATCCAGCGACACTTTCATTGTCTCTCGTCGCAAGGCCAAATCTAAGAACTAAACATGGCACGCTCGCTCAAAAAAGGTCCGTTCGTTGAGTGGAAACTCCTCGATAAAATTGATCGGATGACGGAATCCGGTCTCAAAAAGCCAATCAAGACGTGGTCCCGTCGCAGCACGGTGACTCCGGATTTTGTGGGACACACATTCAACGTCCACAATGGCAAAACTTTCATCCCGGTCTTCGTGACCGAGAACATGGTCGGCCACAAGCTCGGGGAGTTTTCGCCGACCCGCATCTTTAAGAAACACGGTTCTCACACCGCAAAAGTGACGAAGTAAAAACATGAGAGGTGTCGCCACGGCGGCAGCACTCTCCGTCCTGCTGGCGGTCTCCGGATCGCCCGCCCAGGACAACCGCTCTTTGACAGATTTTGAATCAGGCCCGAGGGGGCAGGAAATCAGTGTTCCTGCGCCGGAAGGCGAAGGCTCGGGAGGTCTCGAGGAAAGGCTCGTTCTTGCGCGGGCTTCGATTGCAGCGCTCACCGAGAGCCTGGCCCTCGCGAACAGTGAGTCCGAGGTTTTCAAGCGTCAGGCCGCTGAACTTCAACTCAAGCTCGATGCCTACGGGCTCAGTGGGATCGAAAACGAGCCAGAGAAAGTCGAGCAGAGACTCCTGTCAGCCGTTCGCGATCTTCGATTGCTGAAAAAGCAGAACGAGGACGCGGTGAACCAACTCGTTCGCCTCTCGGAAGCCATCCAGATCCTCATTAAGACAACGGAGGGAATAAACCCACAGGCCCGACTTTCGGTGGAAACCGAGCTTCGCAAAACCAGTGAAACCCTAGGTTCGCCAAACGCTCCCGAGGCCGGGCGTGTGGAAGCCACACTCTCCGATGGGATGGTTGTCGATGTTAAGGAAGAAATCTCATTGATCGTCGGGAACATCGGCAAGCGCCAGGGGGTCAACGTGGGAATGCCATTTCAAGTTTGGCGCGACTCGCGGAAAATCGGTGAGGTCCGGGTCGTGGATGTGCGCGACAGGATTTGCGGAGCAGTGATTCAAAATCTCGTATCAGAAAAAGAAACGATCAAGGCAGGTGACCGGCTCCGGCTGGATGCCAAGCAGTAAAACAATTTTAAAAACAGACAAAGACATGCAGGTGAAATCCACACATAGATACGCGAAGATCTCAGCGTTTAAAGCGCGCGAGGTGACGCGGGCCATCCAAGGGCTTCCGGCGACGGACGCACTGGATTTGCTCCGCTTTACCCCGAAGAAGGCTGCGCTCCTCATCATCAAGACGCTTAAAAGCGCCATTGCGAATGCGGAGAACAACAACAACCTGAACGCGGCAAGTCTGGTCGTAAAGGAAGCCGTCGTGGGAGAAGGCCCGACGATGAAGCGCTCCCAGCCGAAAGCTCGTGGAAGTGCCGGACCGATCCGCAAGCGCACCTCTCACATCCGCATTATTCTCACGGACGAAATTGAAATCAAACGCCGCGATCCTGCGGCAAAAACCAAAAAGCCCCGGAGCAAGAAGGTGGCACAGAAACCTGCGGCACCTGCCGCTGAAACCGAATCCTCCGCGGCCGTCGTGGAGTCGAAGGAATAAATCATGGGACAGAAAGTCAATCCAATCGGATTCCGCCTCCCGGTCAGTCGTGACTGGGGATCGCGTTGGTATGCCTCGCGCAAGGATTTTGCCGACTACCTACTTGCCGATACGAAAATCCGCGAAGCTCTCAAGAAAAAGCTCAAGCAAGCCGCAGTCGCCCGCATTGTCATCGAGCGCGCTTGGAACAGCCTTCGAGTCACGATTCACACGGCCCGCCCGGGTGTGGTCATCGGACGCCGCGGCTCGGAAATCGAGACCCTGACGAAAGAGATCAGCGACTTGGCCGGCGGCAAACAGGTGAAGGTGGATATCGTGGAGATCAAGAGCGCGGATTTGGACGCCCAGTTGGTTGCCGAGAATATCGCGTCCCAGCTCGAGCGTCGTATTTCCTTCCGCCGCGCGATGAAGCGTGCGGTCCAGATCACAATGGAGCAGGGGGCTTTGGGCATCAAGATCCGGTGCTCGGGACGTCTTGGGGGGTCGGAAATCGCCCGGACCGAATGGTATCGTGAAGGTAAAGTGCCGCTGCACACCCTTCGGACGCCGATTGACTATGGATTTACAGAGGCCGAGACGATCGCTGGAAAGATCGGCATCAAGTGCTGGATCTGCAAAAAACAAGAGCCGACCGAGGCCGAGCAGGCTGAGAGCCGTCGTCCTGCACCGGTGCCCGAGCCAACTCCGGCAGCCGTTTGAATCAACCATTAGAATTTAGAAGAAGGGAAAAGCCATGCCATTGATGCCCAAACGCGTGAAGTATCGTAAAACCCAGCGGGGAAGCCGCAAGGGTCTTGCGTCGCGCAACATTCGAATCGATTTCGGAGAATTCGGTCTCCAGACCCTTGACCGCGCCTGGATCACCAACACTCAAATCGAGGCTGCCCGCGTCGCGCTGACGCGTAACATGAAGCGCAAGGGAAAACTCTGGATCCGGATTTTTCCGGACAAGTCCGTGACCGCCCGCCCGCCGGAAACCCGAATGGGTAAAGGCAAAGGGCAGCCGGAATACTGGGTGGCAACCGTCCGCCCCGGCAACATCCTGTTTGAACTCGACGGCGTTTCCGAGACCGTTGCCAGGGAATCCCTCCGCCTCGCTGCCAACAAACTCCCCATCCGCACGCGGTTTATCGCGCGTCACCACGCCGCCTGATTTGTTGCCATGAAAATTGCCGAAATCAAAGAACTCACCGCCAAGGAACTGGTCGCCCGCAAGCGCGAACTCCGGGAGGAAATTTTCCACCTTCGAATCCAGCAACAGAGCGGACAACTCGAGAAGCCGCACATGCTGCGCACGCTGCGCCGTAACGTCGCCCGGATCGAAACCGTTCTCAGCCTGAAACAGGCCGGGACACCATCTGCCAAGTAAATGAGCGAATCCACCACTACAGCCGAAGCCCCGTCCGCCACTGCGGAACGCACACGCGCCCTGCGCAAGACCCGGGTTGGAGAAGTTGTCTCCGACAAGGGCGACAAGACGATTGTCGTCCGCACGGTCACCCGTGTGCCACACCCGAAGTTCGGGAAAATCACCAAACACGTATCCAAATTCCACGCTCACGACGAGAAAAACGAAGCCAAGATCGGCGATCGCGTGAGCATCATGGAGACCCGTCCCCTCAGCCGCCTCAAGCGCTGGCGTCTCGTTGAAGTCCTCAAACACTAAACTGCCATGATCCAGCTCCGCTCACGAATCGATGTAGCAGACAATACCGGCGCCCGCATGGCCACCATGATCGGCGTCATCGGGAAATCCACGATGGAAGCCCACATCGGTGACATTATCACCGCCAACGTGAAGGAAGCTTCGTCCGGCGGCACCGTGAAAAAAGGCGATGTCGTCCGCGCCGTTGTGGTTCGGACCCGTCAGCCCGTCCGTCGCGACGACGGTTCGTATCTCCGCTTTGATAACAATGCGATCGTTATCATCGACAAGGACATGAACCCCCGTGGAACCCGTATTTTCGGCCCCGTGGCCCGCGAACTGCGCGAAAAGAATTTCATGAAGATCATTTCCCTAGCTCCGGAGGTCCTATGAGCGTCCGGCCAAAATTCCATGTTCACCGCGGAGATACCGTCGAGGTGATTTCCGGCAACCACCGCGGAGCGACCGGCAAGGTCCTCAACATCATCGCGGCAAAAAGCCAGGTCGTCGTCGAGGGAGTGCGCATGATCAAAAAGCACCAGCGCAAATCGCAGGACCAGCCGAATGGAGCGATCATCGAGCGCGAGGGCCCGATCCATATCTCCAACGTTAAAGTTGTGGAGATTGTTACTACCGAGAAGAAGCCTGCGACAAAGACTGCGAAGAAGACTTCGAAGAAAGCCGCCTAAGGGTGCGCGAGCACCATCCACGCCATGATACAAGAACCTGAATTGCTGACCGAATACAAAGAACGCGTCATGTCTGCCCTGCGCGAGAAGCACGGTTACAAAAATGTCCATGAGATTCCCAAGATCTCGAAGGTCGTTGTGAACACCTGCATCGGCTCGGCTCCCGACGTCAAGGAGGCGCTGGAAATCGCCAAGACGGAACTCACCACAATCACCGGCCAGAAGCCCGCAACGACGACCTCGAAGAAGGCGATCTCCAATTTCAAGCTTCGCGAAGGCCAGGCCATCGGCGCCAAGGTGACGCTCCGCGGCCGGATCATGTATGAATTCCTCGAGCGTCTCATCAAGACAGCGCTTCCACGTATCCGCGACTTTCGTGGTGTTTCCGCCCGTGCTTTTGACGGAAATGGAAATTACACGCTTGGCGTTGCCGACCAGTCGATCTTCCCGGAGATCGAGCTCGACCGAATCAAGCGAAACATTGGCTTCGACGTAACAATCGTCACAACAGCCAGCACCAACGAAGAGGCCAAATCGCTCCTCACCGAGCTAGGAATGCCATTTTCCGACAAGGCCAAGAAACCCGCTGCCAAAGTAGCGGAAGAACCCGAGGCGGCCACCGCCTGATCTACTGCCATGAATGACCCAATTGCCGACATGCTGACCCGGCTTCGTAACGCCACCGGCGCCAAGAAGTCCGAGCTATCGATGCCGTATTCGAAGCTGAAGAGCGAGATCGCGAAGATCCTGAAAAAAGAAGGATACATCAACGACTACGAACTCGACACGACCGGCGAGCAGCCCGCTCTCAAGATCCGCACAAGATTTGTCAACAAAACCAGCGCCATTGCCGGGCTCAAACGCGTGAGCCGTCCGGGCCTTCGCCGCTACGTTGGAGCTGGGGAGATTCCCCGGGTCCTCGGCGGCATGGGCATCGCCGTGCTCTCGACTCCCCGCGGAGTCCTTTCCGGTCACGAGGCGCGCAAACAAAACGTGGGCGGCGAATTGCTCGCCTACATCTGGTAACCATGTCACGTATCGGAAACAAAAAAATCACGCTGCCTGCCAAGGTCAAGGTGGCCGTATCAGCCGCTGGCTCGGTTCAAGTCGAGGGTCCGAAAGGCAAGCTCGAGTGGGATCTGCCGGCAGGAATCTCGGCGAAGGTCGAGGGCGAGGAAGTCTCCCTGTCCCGCGCTAGCGAAGCGCGTCAGCTCAAGGCTCTCCATGGTCTCTCGCGGGCTCTGGTCTCGAACATGGTCACCGGAGTAAGCGAAGGCTTCAAGCGTCAGTTGGAAATCCAAGGAGTCGGCTTCAAAGCCGCCGTCCAGGGAGCCACGCTGAATCTCAGCCTTGGCAAATCCCACCCCATTCTTTTCTCGATCCCGGCCGAACTGAAAATCACCGTGGCTGAGAACACAAAAATCACCATCGAAGGCATCGACAACCACCTTGTGGGTCAATGCGCCGCCGACATCCGTGCGTTTTATCCGCCGGAGCCCTACAAGGGCAAGGGTGTGCGTTTCGTCGGTGAACAAATCCGCCGCAAAGAAGGCAAAACCGTCCAGTAAGCTATGT
>JBMOHW010000057.1:0-16141 GCA_049317665.1 Terrimicrobiaceae bacterium
CAGCGGGCGGCGGGCAAATTTTTGTTGGCTTTTGTGCGTTTCGACATAGTGACGAAAATGGAGATGAGTTCGTTTGTTTCTTTAAGGACGGCTTCAGTTCCCCTCGGGGAAACTGAACATTTTTCAGTCAGAAGTTCGAGCCAGAGCTGCGTTTCGTCGGCTTCTTGAGTGCAGGATTCAATCTTTGCGATGAACTCTTCGGGGCTCCGCGCTCGGGAGGCCTCCCGATACTGAGCAGCAACTGAAGTTCCGGATCGAAGCATTTGATTTCCAATCACACGGATTTCGTCCCGTCGCCGGTCAAGATTTACAAACAGTTCAATGATCGCCCCTGCAAATTCTTTGGTTCGTAATCTCAAATCCTCCTTACGCTTACCGTCGCTCATCTCAAGTCTCAGGTTTCCGGTCTCAAGTTTCTCTTCCCTCACTCGAAATAGATGAATTCGTAGTCCCCGGTATAACCGAAGTGGTTGTAAAGCCAGATCCACTCGGCTGTATCGAAGAAGGACTCGCAGGTGAGAGCCCAGCACTGGACGTTGAAAAGTTCCTGCTCGTTTCGGTAGCTCTCGAGCATGACGTAGCCCTGCCGACCGACACGCTGGATCTCTCCGAGTGCGGTTTTCAACTCAAAAATGCGCAGGTTATGCAGAGTCCCGAGCGAGATCACCAAATCGAAGGACTTGTCACCGAAGGGATAGGGGTCTTGGGCGCGATAGTTAAAAAATGTGGCGTTGCACTCAGGGATCGCGCTGGCCAGCCCGTGTTTGGAAACATCGAAACCCACAAGCTCCAGGCCGGGCTCGATCAACTGCATTTCGTGGAGCAGGAATCCCTTGCCGCATCCGACGTCCAAAACCCGGGATCCCGCCTTGAGTCCGTAAGTGTCGATCAATGCCTGTGCGACCGGTTTCCAGCGGCCCGGAAGGTATTTGTAGCCCCCATAGCCGAATCGGCGGTCCCCGTCCCAGTAATCGAACTCATATTCCTTGGCCTTGAGCATGCAGGCGACCTTGTCGTCCACCATGCGAGCGAGGACATCACGCTTGGTGGCGGTGTGGAGCGGGGTAACGAAGTTTCGGAGATGACCCATGGGGATGGAAATTGAAAGGGAAACTGGAAAGTGGAAAGCGAAAACTGCGAGCAAGGTGGACCGCCGAGGCGGTTTTCACCACTCGACTTCACTGTTCACACTCGACGCGGCGCGCTGGGTCATGAGCGTGGCGCGAGCCAACTGCGCTTCTGGTGTGCGATCCGGGCGGAGCGGATCAAAATGGCGACCGGGAAGGAATCCGTTCAGGCAAATACAGGCCCACTTGAGTTGATAGACCGGCTCCAACAGCCTGATACGTTCTCGCAAAGAGTTCGCTGGAGGGAACGAATCCATCGTTCGCCGACGGAAAAGGAGGGCATTATCATTGGAAAGAATGCCGTCGGGTTGGTTGCAAAAATCAATGATGGTTTTGGCGGGATCATCCCATCCCGCATATTCAAAATCCACGAAGCGCAGGGTGTGATCCGATTGGCGGATGGAATTATGAAATCCAAAATCCGACGGGGAAATGCATCTTTCACTGGCACTCAGAACGCGAGTGAGGTCGTCCTTGGCAACGGAGCGGATACGGTCCTCAATCTGATTCCATAAGGGATGAATAGAGTCCTGAACGAGGCCCAGGGCCGCGGTGTGGACCGTTGTCGCGGGCTGGATCGTCGCCAACCTCCCGACCCTCGCGCTGGTTGTTGCGAGGTGGGCCTCGATGGAGAAACATGCTTCGGAGGCGGGAGGAAGTGCGACGGCGTGCTCCCGCCCAGAGTTGATCTCAAGAAAAAAGTCGGCTGCTGCGTGAACATCCGCTGCGGTGACCTCCTGTGCTTGCGGCGGGGTTCCCTCAACGAACTCCAGAAGGGCGCAGCGGATCGACTCATCGAATATAAACGGCTTGGGGACCCGCTCGCATCCTTGTTGCCACAAATACTCCAAAAATTTCCACTCCTGGCTGAGCCGGTCTCTCGGGTCTTGTTCGCTCCAGAAATACCGCTTGAGGAGGAAGTCGCAGTCGACCGAACCGACCCGCCAAACCTGATTGTTGCGACCTCCGGGCAGGGCGAGAACGGAATCCGGGCAGGGATATCCCAATTTTATCAGCAGCGTTGATGCTGCCTTGCATGGGTCGAAGCTCTCACTCATTGAATCAAGGCATCAACAGTTCAGCGGCTTCGATCCATGAGACAACTCTACGGGAGGCGGCCCAACCCTCGTGATTGTTTGTCGGGTCAAAAAGCACGAATTGGGTGAAGTCAGGAAACCCCGGTGTCTCCAGCACCTCCGGAAGATCGTCAACCACGGCCCGGCATTTCAGCGACTGTAAATGCGAGACTTTTTCGTCCCGGGAGTCACAAAAGATCACTGGAATGGCCGGATCGAACTGGTTTTGATTGAGGCACTGGGTGGCGGCCGCACGGAGGTTCACCTTGGGGCCGTTTGCGGGAAACATAGTCTTGTGACTGATGACCACCAGTTTCTCGTCGATCATCGATGCACGCTGAATGAAGTCTGTGCAGCCCGGAAACAAGCGCGCGTTGACGATGCCATCGCCATAGGCGAAGCCCTGGAGCTTGGTCCAAAGAACATTCCCACCCTTCGCAAGCGCCGCCGCTTTGACGGTTGCTTTGTTCAGCGGTAGGCCGGGCGGAGGCAGGCAGTCGAACTCTTCTGCCGCAGATCGGAAGGCCTCATCGTAGCAGAGGATTGTATTGTCGAGATCGAGGGCGATCATGCACCGGAATCTATGGAGTGACGATTTCGTTCCGCACCCGAGCGGCGATTCCGCGTCCGTCCAATCCGCAGTGAACTCGCGCTTCTTCCTGCTCACCACAATCGTGAAGAAATTCATCCGCGATGCCGCACCGAATCAGGCGCGGAGCCGATTCTTTCTGCGACAAGTGTTCCGCGATGGCCGAACCGAATCCCCCAAGAACTGAATGTTCCTCAACCGTAAAAACGGTAGTGGAGGGCAACGAGGCCAAGGCGTCTTCGTCGAGCGGCTTGACACTTGCGCAATTCCAAACGCCGACGGAGATCCCTTGGTCGCCCAGTATCGTCGCCGCTTCCAGCACCTCAGGCAGGATCGTGCCGCAGGACAGCAGCGTCGCATCGGCCCCAGTCCGCAGGCATTGCCATCGGGAAGGAACAAAGGGCGTGGCGGGATCTGTCACATCCGGCTCCCCCTTTTTCCCAATCCGGATATAGGCAGGCCCGTCGTGAGTAAACGCCCAGCGAAGTGCGGAACGAACCTCCGGCGGGTCGGCCGGCGCGACAACGCGCATGCCAGGAAGAACGCGGAGAGCTGCGATGTCTTCGAAGGAATGATGCGTCGAGCCCAAAGCGGCGTAAGAAATCCCGGAACCCGTGCCAACAATTGTCACGGGCATTTGGTGGTAACAAACGTCGAGTTTGATTTGTTCCAAGCACCGTGTGGTTACAAACGGCGTGATCGTGTAGCAGAGAGGTCGAAGACCGCACGAAGCCAAGCCAGCGGCCATCGAGATCATATTCGCCTCGGCAATGCCACAGTTGTAAAATCGCTCGGGCATCGCGGCCTTGAATTTATCAAATAGCCGATTGCCGATATCTCCGCTCAAAACGATAATGCGGGGATCATTGAGGGCGATCTGCAAGATTTCGTCGGCGAAGGCATTGCGCATAGTGTGAGGAAAATCCTGAAACGTGAGAGCTGAACGCAACCGAGGTCAGACGTTTTCTGAAATTTGGAGTTCGGTGGCGGCACGGGCTAATTCCTCAGCCGAGGGAGAGCGGTAGTGCCAGTTGTTGTTGTCTTCAATAAACGATACGCCTTTGCCTTTGACCGTGCGAGCGATAATGGCCTTGGGCCTACCATCGGATGGGACTCTTAACGCCTCCAGAAGAGAAGGGATGTCATGCCCGTTCACCTCGCAGGCTTGCCACCCGAAAGCCTCCCATTTGGCGTGGAGCGGTTCCATCTGCATGATCTCCCGACTCCGACCAGTTGCCTGCCACCCGTTGAAGTCGACCAGCACCGTGAGTGGACCAATCGGAAGTCTCGGCGCAAGCATCGCAGCCTCCCAGACGCTTCCCTCCTGGCATTCGCCGTCACTCATGACAACAAACGTTGAGTAGGAAATCTTTTGAATCTGTGATGCCAGCGCCATTCCCAAGCCCACACCGAGGCCATGGCCGAGCGAGCCGGTTGCCCATTCCACGCCAGGCGCACATCCGGGTGCCGGCTGTTCCGGCAAACCAGCCCCGGGCTGATTGTAGGCGTCGAGTCGCTCCTCAGGGAAAAAGCCTTTCATTGCGAGAGCGGCGTAGAGCGCGCTAACGGCGTGTCCCTTGCTGAAGATCAGACGATCCCTCGCAGGATCTTCGGGATTCACCGCATCCACCTGCATGACATCCCAATATAACGCGACCAGAAGGTCGACGCAGGAGAGCGCTCCACCGAGATGCGCGCTCTGCGCCGTGTGGGACATCCGAATCAAGCGATACCGGATTTGCCGTGAGATCTGATCGAGGGGCAGTGCAATCACTCCAGATGAATCTCCTGCATTCGCTTGATGTTAAAATAAAGTGGGTTGTTCAACGGATCCGAGAGTGTTCCATTCCGGAACGCCAACGTCAGTTCCCGAATCGCGTCTTCAATCGAAAAACGGGGCGTGAACCCCAGTTCTCGGGCAATCTTTTCCGACGAGATGTGATACGAGCGATTGTCGGCGGTCGGAGTCGTCTCAATCTGAACATTGCCTCCCACTACTTCGCGGACCTTCTCGGCGATCGCGTTCAGAGAGAGATTTTGATAGCCAGCATTGAATACCTTTCCGTCAATCAAAGAATCCTCATAGGCAAGACACTTCACATAAAGCTCGGCGCAGTCCCGAACGTGAAAGTTCGGACGGAGTTGCGATCCGCCAAAGACGGTGATCTTGCCCTTGTTGACGGCGTGATTTGTCAGAATGTTGACCGAGAGATCGAGACGAAGCCGTGGCGACCATCCGCAAACCGTGGCCGGACGAAGCGTCAGCGTGGTGAAGCCCGGCCCGCGCCGCTTTTCCAGTTCATCTTCGCACATGGCCTTGAACTTCGAGTAGTCCGTGAGCGGTTCACGGGCCAGGTCCTCGGTGACATTTGGTTCGTCTTTGACCCCATAGACACTTGAAGACGAGGCATAGATGAAACGGCGAACGCCACTCGACTTCGCGATGTCCACCAACGGGAGAAATGCCTCGTAGTTGATTGATCGCCCCAAATCGGGATTGAGTTCGAAACTCGGATCATTGGAAATGCAGGCGAGATGAATCACGGCGTCGCAGCCGCTCAACGCGCTTTCAAGAAGATCTCTGTCGCGCAAGTCCCCAGTCAGAACATTCAGGTTCGGGCGATGCACAGCAGGAATTCCGTCAAAGACATGGGTGCCGTAAATCATCAAGTCCAAAACCCGGACCCGATAGCCCGCATCGAGGAGGAGTGGAACGAGAACGGAACCAACGTAGCCGGCGCCGCCAGTGACAAGAACAGTGGAAATGTCGGGGTTTTTCATAAATTGTGGCCAAGGTGTTTGAACCAGTCTGCTGTGGCATCTGCAATGCTTTGTTCGTTCCAGAGGGGTGCGTCGCGCCAGTCGTCGATGACAGCAAGCATACGAGACACGCCATCCTCGAGCGAAACCGAGGGTTTCCAGCCGATCAGGTTTTGGATCCTCGAGGTATCTGCAAACGTGGAGTCGGGTTCGCCCGGGCGACGCGGGATGTAGGTCTTTTCACCGCCGAGCAAATCGACGAGACGATTCACCGGGTAGGTAGCTCCAGATCCCACGTTGAGGATCTCTCCGGAAACTCCCGAACGGGCAACGGCAACGAATGCCGAGGCCACATCGCTTACAAACGTAAAGTCCCGTGTCTGCGTTCCATCGCCCACAACCGTGTAGGGAACGCCTGCCAACTTCTGGCGCAAAAAGACTCCAAAAACGGCTCCGTAGGCTCCGGTCGTTCGACTTCGCGGACCATAGACGTTGAAGAGTCGAAGCGAAACCACCGGAAGCTGATAAACCCGGTGCCAATGGATCGCCATCTGCTCGCCCAGATACTTTGTCAGGGCATAAGGGTGCTCCGGCATGCAGGGCGAACCCTCCGGCGTGGGGTAAGTGTCCGGAATGCCATAGCATGTCGAACTCGCCGTGTAGAGAAACCGCTGGACGCGAAGCTCACGAGCCAGCTGAAGCGCCCGGAACGTTCCCTCGACATTCACGCGAAAGTAATCTTCCGGATTCACAATCGATGGCACAAGGTCCGCGCGACCGGCCAGATGAAAAAACCAGTCCGCTGAATCGCACTCGAGGCTGGCCGAGGTAATGTCGCAAACGTTGCCCTTCACGAAACGAAACAGGGAACTTCGCGATGCTTGGTCGAGATTTGCCAGGCGACCTGTGCTCAGGTCATCGATCGCGATGACCTCATGTCCTTCGGCCAAAAGCGCATCAACCAGATGACTTCCAATGAATCCCGACGCTCCCGTGACGATACATTTCATAGATCAAAAATTCAGTAGTGAGATGGCTGACTTGAGAAGTGTCGCCTTTGAAACCGGACGCTCGTTTCCAATAATGTTGACCGCCTGAGCCCCCGCCAACTGCCCGAGAAACGTCGCGACGTCCAAGGGGAGGCCTCGCGCTGCCGCTAGGCCGGCCAGCGCATAGAATGCATCCCCCGCACCAACGGTATCGGTCACATCCGTCACAAGCGGAGGGATGAAGACGGGAGCCGAGTCGGGCGAACATCCGATCGTCATCACATTGCCCCGTGTGAGCCAGGCATAGCTGGATCCGAATGCCTTCCTGAGCGATGCGATCTCGGACTCACAATCGAGGTGCCGGTGACCACAGGACAACATCATTTCTTGAAGGTCTAAAGAAAACGCATCGGCTCGCTGATACTGCCGTGTGATGATATTGAAGCCGTGGTTGTTGCTATTCGTCTGACAATTCAGCATGAGATAAGGGGCACACTCTTGAACGAAATTGCGCAAGTCGGATTGCATGAGCCCGTGTCCAAAATCCGCCAAGAGAACCACATCACACCGTTCAACTTCCTCCCGAACGGTCGCCAAGAGCTTCGCACAGGTTGCTGCCGACGGAGGATGATCGTTAATGTAGTTGATCGAAAAAAGTTTCGAAATTTCGTTACCCTGTTGGACCGGTTCGACGTACCTCTTCTTGACAATCGTCGTGAACTCCGGATCACGCACGGTCGCGTCCTCCTCAGCGGCCACGACCCCGACGAGCAATTCGTCAACCCATGGCTCCACACCCAAGAGACTGACAAAACGCACGTTATCGCAAAACTCCTTTACGTGGCGAACCACGGCCAAGGCTCCACCAAGGTGTGTATCCTGCCGCAAAAACCTCCCGGAAATCATCCGGTTCTTCGATGTCAGGCCCTGGACTCTGAGGTAAGAATACTGGTCGATGATGGTGTCACCAAGAACCAGCACACGCAGACCGCGAAAACTCTCGACCATCTCCCGGAGTGAGTCGGGATTCACCCGCTCCGACAAGTCCTGACAGAAACTCCGAACCTGCTCCGGAAGGTGCGAGAAATGCTGATTGAGGAGCTTCGTCGAACTGAAGACCACCGATCCGATATAGCGCAAATCGCCCCCATGAGCCCGCACCTCCAGCAGGTCGTCGTAAATGTTTCCCGTCACGTCGTTGGAGGGATTCTCGTATTCCCGCCCCTTGCAATAAATATGAGGTTTCACCAACCGAATCGCCTCAACTGCCGCAGGAAAGGGAATCAATACCACGAAGTCCACGCACTCGAGTGCCGCCAACGTCCGGGAACGCAAAGTATCGTTGAAACACGGACGCCCGGGGCCTTTGTTGACGTGATTTTCATCGGTCACGGTAACGACCAGCACGTCTCCCAGGGAGCGAGCTTCTTCCAGGTGCACTATGTGTCCAGGATGAATGAGGTCGAATGTGCCATGGCATTGCACGATTCGTTTCCCCTGTTTCCGAAGATCATCGAATCTTGTCCCTGCGTCATCGAACGCAAGGATCTTGGTGTCGGCGGCCGAAACCTTCATCGACTCGGCCCCCCGGAAAATCTGATGCCGAACGCGATCGGCAAAATCGAACCACAGGCGTCAGGCAGCAGGGCGTCGTTGTTTGGCGGCTGATTCATTTGGAAAGTAGATTTCAGGAAAACTCAAAGCGGAGGAATCTCGATCCATACGATAAATCAAGAAACAGTCCAACTCTTACGGCGTGGCCTGCCCGGGAGGAACCGAGGGCGTCTTGACAAACCGCGGATTCTCCAAAACCAAATAGTCCCCGGAAGCAAACACGACAGGCCACTTGTCCGACTGAAACTTTTCCAGGACTTTTCTAGCGCCCTCGTAGCCTGACCAAAAAATGGCATCGATGCCACGAGACTGTCCGTCGGCCCCGGCTGCAGCCGCCACCACGGCATACCTCGCGTTTTCGATACCTGGATCGAACCAGTAAACACTCTTCGGAACCCCCTGGGCCAGATTCTCGGCGATTCCAAAATCAAAAACCGCTGATTGGATGAGTTGGGCCTTCCGTTCATGTCTATAGAGCCAGAAGAGTTGATCGGGCATCACGACAAAGTCATCCGGACCCGTGGAATGATTGACAAAATCCATGACTTTTTCTGCATCTCCCGACGATTGAACCGTCCATCGGTCAATCTTCGTCTGAAAATGCCCGAACGACCCAACGATCGAAACCATTCCCAAGGCCGACAAGGCAATGATCGCGGGAACCCATCGCATGAACTGCGGAAGGATGGGAACTCGCGCTGCGAGCCAATCGCCCGCAACGCACAAAATGCCGGCGAACCCGATGGCGAGCAAAGGAACGAATCCAAACGCCTGATACAGGAACATCCCGACGGTATCCCTCGCCGCGAAGACTCCGAGCATCATCGCGAGCGCCCAAAAGATCAGCCATTTGCGATAACGTCTCTCGGGAAAGAAGGCCAGCCCCGCGCAGCCTGCGAGAATCCAAAGGTCCGTCCCGACAATTCCCCTCTGATTGACTGTTGGTGTCAAGAACACGAACTCTGCGACCCGCCGATAAAGTCTCCAAGCTTCCTGCTCGATGCTCGGTTGAACCGCTTGGAACCCAATCGCCGATGCGCTGGTGAGTTGACTGATCACGCCACCGATTCCGCCAGGCTGGGAAACGGCGAGCCAGAGGAGAAAACCGATCGGAAAGACCAAGCTAGCTGCCACGGCCAAAAAAATGTGCCGCCGATCAACGAACAAGGCCGTCAAAAAAACGATCCCAAAGAGAGGAAACGCAAAGAAATGCATCCCGACCGAAAGGGTGCACATGAGTCCGGCAAGCACAACATCCCTGGCCCGTCGGGTTTGGATGTAACAGATCAAGAATCCGAGGCACGCCAAGGCGAATAGACCTTGCATCGGATGGCCGCGAGTCCATCGAAAGTGAACCGCTGCTTCCGGATACGTCAACACAGCCACGGCGCAGACAACTCCAAACGTGCGACCGCGCAGTCGCATCCCGACCCAAAACGCGACGATGCCCGTGGCCAATCCGGTCAGAGCCTGCAACGCCCGGCCCACGAGAATGTCGTTCCCAAAAATCTTCATGGAGAAGCCCAAAACCGTCAGGTAGATCGGCGGGTGGGGATTGGGAACCAGAAAGTTCAGACGCATAGCACCATAGCGCGGCTCTCCCTGCGCGAGCGTCCACGCCTCCTCGAGCACGATGCCCTCGTCCCCATACCAATTGGGATTCGTGCGCAAATTGGGCAGGTAAATCAACGCCCACAACACGAGGAGCGCAATCGCAACCAGCCGCTCGGCCGCACTCGTCTGGGTCAACGCTTTAACTAGTGACACCCGGGAAGGCTACAATTCCACGATCCCGTGGCGAGTGGAATTGTTGGAGTTCATGACCGTCGGTTCGGACCACGTGTCTCAGACCCGTCGGATTTGCTTTCCGCTGGCCCGAGATCGTGGGTAGAATTTACGTCCCTGATTTTCCATCATTTTAGCCGGGGGTATAGCTCAACGGTTAGAGCAGGCGGCTCATAACTGCTTGGTTCACGGTTCGAATCCGTGTACCCCCATTTTTTCGATGAGGAGGCGGATCAGGCGCAACCGAAGAGGCGGCGATCCTTGATGATCTGAGCGACCTCGGGAGGGACCATCGTTTCCCATGCCGAATCGTGGTTTTTGATGAGGGCGAGGACGTCGGCGGAGCGGATCGGGAGGTATTCCGGGTGGAAATCGCGAAGCCCCTCGATGAAGCCGTTCTTGAGAAGGTGGGCGTATAGGTTGGTGAGCTTCGGGGGGACGTTGAAGTTGTCGGCCGTCACGACTTCGCCATTCGGCATGAGTCTGGGATACACGTAGAGTTTGACGCCATTCTTAAATAGTCGGCCAAGACCTTCGAGGATCCCCCCTTCGAGGTCGGAATAGAATTTTTCGTCAAGAATCTCATGCATTCCCGGGATTCCAACGGGGAGGCCGATCTGGCGGTCCGTGTAAATCGTGAGGTAGTTGACGAGCCGGTGGAATTCTCCGTAGTTCGAGATGAGCACGGTGCGTCCGAGGGCGCCGAGCATGTCGACGCGGTCGAGGAAGTCCTGCAGATCGAGGTGGCCGGTCGAGAGAAGGTTTTTCATTGTGATCTCCATCAGGATTTCCGGCTCGGTGCCCGCGACTCCCTCTTCCTTCTCAAACTGCCGCCGCGCACAGTCGAGCATGTCGTTGGTGATGAGTGTGACGGGGCGAAAGCTTCCACGCTCGACCAACAGGGGTTTTTTGTAGAACGCGTCGGCGGCTTGAACAACTTCACCATTGGCGCGGAACAGGGTGGCTTTTGTGAGGCCCTGGACGACGAGTTGAAGGCTCATGATCCGGTTGTCGATTCCGGGAAACGCAGGACCGGCCAGACGAATCATATCGATGATGATTCGATTTGGCGCCAGGTCATCAACCAGGGATCCAATGAACTTTTCTGGATGATCGGCGAGGTGGTAAGCGCCGTGAATGAGATTCACTCCGACAATGCCGAGGGCCTGTTGTTGATCAATATTCTCAGCGTCGAGCATTCGGACATGCAGGATGACCTCGCTGAAGGGGGCTCTCGGGGCATGCTGGAAGCGAAGTCCCATCCAGCCGTGGGATTCGTCGTGGCGACGGAAGCTTCGGGCTGCCACCGTGTCGGCAAACGCAAAAAACTGACGTTCCGCCCCAACGGTCTTGTCCAGGCGCTCGATGAGAAGATCGGCTTCATGAGTAAGCATGGTGTCGAGCCGGGCCCGGCTCACGTAGCGTCCGCTGGCACCATAAATGGCGTCGCTGAACGTCATGTCATAGGCCGAGATCGTTTTCGCAATGGTCCCCGCCGCCCCACCGACGGAGAAAAATCGCCGCGCGACTTCCTGGCCCGCACCGATCTCGGCAAACGTCCCGTAGAGGCGGCGATCCATGTTGATCTGAAACGCCTTTTTGTTGACCTGCTGTTCGAACTCGGAGCCCATAGCGAAATTTCTACCACGCAGCGTCGCATTTCGGGAAGCGACTTCGTGGTTTTTGACTTTGGCGGGAGGGGCCAATGGGAGCTCGGTAGATTCAAGATCCTTGTCACCTTACTGGGGACAGGCGTATCGTTGTGTTCGATGAACCCCTCCCTCCTGCCGGACGACGATTTTTATCCATTGATCGAAGCGCGGCACTGTGATCCGTTCCGCGTTCTTGGGCTGAGGGAAATCCAAGGGCGATGGCTCCTCCGGGTTTTTCGACCCGATTCTGCGGAAGTCGTCGCTGTGGCTGAGGACGGGCGCCGGTTTGTTCTGGCGAAGGTCCACGAGACCGGGCTCTTCGAGTCTGTCCTCCCGGGCGTCGACCAGCCATTCCCCTACACACTGCAGTTCACTGGATTTCACGGCGAGACGTCGAGATCGTCGGATCCCTATTCCTTCGGGCCGGTCCTCGGAGAGATGGATATCTACCTTTTCAATGAAGGCACGCATTACGATGTCTACAAAAAGCTCGGTGCGCACGTGCACGAGATGAATGGGATCCCGGGCGTGCATTTTGCCGTCTGGGCTCCTTCGGCCCAGCGGGTGAGTGTCACCGGGGACTTCAACGGATGGGATGGCCGGGTCCATCCGATGCGGAAGCTCGTGCCGTCGGGCGTCTGGGAAATTTTTCTCCCGGGCGTGCATGAGGGAGCGCATTACAAATTCGAAATCCGAGGACCACACGGTGAAACTTTCTTAAAAACCGATCCCTACGCGTTTTTTGCGCAGCATACCATCCAGACCGGTTGCATGGTTTTTGATTTGAACCGCTACAAGTGGGACGATGCCGCCTGGATGGAGACCCGGCGTTCCCGGGATCCGTATTCGACCCCGATGAGCATCTATGAGGTCCATCTCGGTTCGTGGCAACGAGTCCCGGAGGAGGGCAATCGGTTCCTGAGCTATCTCGAACTCGGAGACCGTTTGATCCCGTATGTGAAAGAGTTGGGATTCACACACATCGAGCTCCTTCCGGTGATGGAGCATCCGTTTGACGGATCCTGGGGCTATCAGGTTGTAAATTACTACGCGGCATCGAGTCGGTTTGGGAATCCGGACGAATTTCGGAATTTTGTCGACCGATGCCACCAAGCCGGGATCGGAGTCATCCTCGATTGGGTGCCCGGACATTTTCCGAAGGATGCACATGGGCTCGCGAACTTCGACGGCACCTGTCTCTACGAACATCAGGATCCCCGAATCGGCGAACACAAGGAATGGGGAACCCTCGTTTTCAACTACGGACGCAACGAGGTGAAAAATTTCCTCATCGGCAACGCTCTCTTCTGGATGGATGAGTTCCACATTGACGGGCTGCGGGTCGATGCCGTCGCCTCCATGCTTTATCTCGATTATTCCCGTGATCCCGGCGAGTGGATCCCGAATTGTTTCGGTGGCCGCGAGAACCTCGATGCCATCAACTTTCTGAAGCGCTGCAACGAAGTCTGCTATGAGCGCTTCCCGGGCATTGCGATGATTGCGGAGGAATCGACCTCATGGCCAGGCGTCTCGAAGCCGACTTACACCGGGGGCCTCGGATTCGGTTTCAAATGGAATATGGGCTGGATGAATGACAGCCTGCGATACATCAGCAAGGAGCCGATCCACCGGCGCTTCCATCAGGGAGAGATTACGTTCTCAATGTTGTATGCATTCCATGAGCATTTCGTCCTTGTGCTCAGCCATGATGAGGTGGTGCACGGCAAGGGCTCGCTCCTCGACAAGATGCCCGGCGATGCCTGGCAGAAGTTTGCCAATTGCCGAATGTTTCTTGCCTGGATGTGGGCTCATCCTGGAAAGAAGCTGATCTTTCAGGGGATCGAGTTCGGGCAGTGGCAGGAATGGAAACATTCCAACAGTCTCGACTGGCATCTCACCCAACTTCCGCAACATGACGGCTTACGGCGACTCGTGCAGCATCTGAACTGGCTCTATACAAACGAGCCCTCGCTCTACGAACTCGACGACTCCTACGATGGCTTCGAGTGGATTGACTTCAACGACGCGGACAACTCGGTCTGGTCGTTCATCCGAAAGTCCAATACCGGAGCGCCGATTGTATTCATCGTCAATGCGACACCGGTCGTCCGCGAGGGCTACCGGATCGGGGTCAATTCGCCCGGATTCTACGAGGAAGTTCTCAATACCGATGCGGAGACCTACGGCGGCAGCAATGTTGGAAACTATGGCGGCCACTGGGCGGACGAACATTGGGCCTGGCAGGGCAAACCTCACTCCATCCAGATCGATCTCCCTCCCCTTGCCGTTGCCGCCTTCCGGCTGCGACGGACCTGAACTTACGATTCTTCGGCGGGGTTGCGG
This sequence comes from Terrimicrobiaceae bacterium, assembly GCA_049317665.1. Taxonomy (GTDB): domain Bacteria; phylum Verrucomicrobiota; class Verrucomicrobiia; order Chthoniobacterales; family Terrimicrobiaceae; genus JBBRHN01. The sequence continues at coordinate 13,936 of JBMOHW010000057.1, forward strand.
TCGGTCAATTCGAGAATTCGGCCTCGCTTCTCGTCGTAGCCCAGGGCGTGAAACACCCGGATCTCGTCCACTCTTCGGGCGCCCGTGAGACTCTCGAGGAACTTTGTATATCGCGCAGCGAGGCGGGTTGTCTCGGAATACCGGGCACGAAGGCCCTTGTTCCGATAGTGAGTTCCGCACTCCGATTCGAACATGTGGAAGCGTAACCAGTGCCTGTCCTCGCGGCGGATCGCGCCCGGCTTCCGGAAGAACGCTACGAACAACAACAAAACAAGGTAGGTATCGACCTGAGCCTGAAGTTCAAGATTTCTGGCGTAGGCCTCATTATCAGCCAGCGGCTCACCTTTGCCGAACCTCAAAGCGGCATGGAGAGCATGATTGATCTCCTCGACAAATGGGATCAGCGCTCGGATGTTCTCATTATTCAAACCGGCCCGAGGATCGTTCGCTTCGAGTTGCTCGATCAGCCGCTCGGAATAGTAGATTCCCACGCATAGACTACCATCGGCCTCACGGAGAAACGTCCGCGCCAGCGTGCTCAACTCTCTCGCCTGCGCACCCGCCAGGGCTTCCAACTGTCGGCTCCGTCGGGAGTCGATCAAACATTCCTCGAGATTGATACCGACGCTCGCATAAGTTCGCTCGAAGAGAGTCTGGATCTCCGAGAAAAGCGTGTTCACGTAATGATGATCGGCACCCGAGGGCTGTCGATATGGAGCAGGCGCCCGGCGAGATCGTTGAGGGCCAGGCGGACGTCGTGGAAGCCTCGGGAAAGTTCCTCGTAGATCGACTGAAGGTTGAACCGCTTCGCATCGCGATACTCCGCAGCAACGCGATAGTTCATCCCGCCCATCTTCTCGTAGAACGAAATATCGGGAGCTCCCCGGCCGTTCCGTTTTTCAACGTTTTCACTAAACATCCCGCTCACGAAAAGCGAGTAGTTCGCCATGTGCGAACGGAGGAGAAATGATTCGCGTTCTCCGGCCTTCGACAAGGCCTGGAGCATGTCGGAAAGATACTCCGAGGGCTGAAAGTCTGTCCCATCCGGACAAAACACCCGGGTGGTTCGCGAGAAGGCCTCAAGCATGGCCGCAACATAGTCAGCGGCTTCCCGACTCGAGACGGAGCTCCCCTTCAGCACCCGTCGACAGAGGACGTCGAACAGGAGGTGGGGAGAAATCGATAATCGCCCAGGGGCCTCAAGAACTGCATCCGCCAACGCATCAAGGTCGAGAATCTCATCTCGAACCTCCACATCAGTGAGGAGTTTTTCCAAGGACACCCGATCGGATTCCTTGAGGGATAATGCCCGGACGATGAAGTCGAAATCGTCCGCCGTCAGCCTGACCCGAGAGTTTGCTGTTATCATCGGGATCTTTGACAAAGCATCAGCCGTGCCAAGTTTTTCGAGAAACCTATTGAGCCGGGCTGGAGCCTTTCAGAACATCGCGTCCCGCAAACGTTGCCTCCGCCCCGAGGTCACGCTCAATGCGCAGACATTCGTTCCACTTTACCATTCGCTCACTGCGGCAGAACGATCCGACTTTGAGCTGACCCGCATTTGTTGCGACTGCGAGGTGGGAGATGAATGCATCCTCGGTTTCGCCAGAGCGTGCGCTCACCACGGGAGCCCATCCCGCATCTTGGGTGAAACGAATCGCATCCAGCGTTTCGGTCACCGTGCCGATTTGGTTGAGTTTGATGAGAACGGAGTTGGCGACGCCACGGTCGATACCCTCGCGAATGCGGGGAATGCTCGTGGTGAAGAGGTCGTCTCCGATGATCTGCACTGAATGCGCACACGCAGCGTGGAAGCGTTTCCAGCCCTCCCAATCCGTGTCGACCGCAGGGTCCTCGATGGATACAACGTGATAATCGCAACACCAACGGACAAGAAGGTCGATGAACTCTTCCGACGAAAAACTCCGCTTCTCGAGTCTGAATCGATAAGTCCGCGTTTTTTCGTCATAAAGATCACTGGCCGCGATATCCAGCGAGAGACTGGCCTCCGAGCCCGGCGTAAAGCCCGCTCGCACGATAGCCTCAGTGAACGTTTCCAAGGCCTCTTCGTTTGTTTCAAAATCCGGCCAGAATCCGCCCTCGTCTGCGCTCCCGAACAACTTCCCTCGCGTCTTCATGATCTCGCCGGCGGCATGAAAAACCTCGAACGTAATCTCCAGCGTTTCCGAAAAATTCCGAGCTCCGG
>JBMOHW010000058.1:0-16139 GCA_049317665.1 Terrimicrobiaceae bacterium
TTTTTATATATCTGTACTAGATGGTAGTCACGTACAGAAACAAATTCAACATGAAATATGGATTTGATAAAGATGCGTCTCATAGTATTGCAGAGATTGCCAGAATTACTGGCTACAAGAAAACTGGTCTTGATACTATCTTTGCGAAAGGTGTAGGGGCGTTCAGAACGAATAGGTCGGCAGTGAGACCCACAGTATTCTCTCCTGAACAGTGGGGGATGGGAAGGGTCTACAGTGCCGTAATGGGTGGGAAGGCGGCCGTAATTGATGCTTCCCATCTTACAAAAAATTAGGTATACCCCCCAAATGTTTGGGGTATACCCCCAAATTCAGAGTAACTATTTGAGATGTACGGTAGGCGTAGATACTAATTTCATTTCAGGTATCTTAACCCAATCATACTTAACAAAATTTACTGGTACTATAGTCTTAGTAGTTAAGACAGGCATAAACTTCTTTGTATCATACATATACACAAACATTAATGCGTATTTATCCATTCCTACAGATTAAAAATATTTTGTTATTGTATAGAATGCCTAGACGTTTTCGTGTTGAAGGTTCAGAATATGGAAGACGCTTTCGTGGTGTAAAGGCTATTAATCAACGTCTTGAAGGTATGGCCGATGAGTACAAGAAGCCAGAGTTTGCCCCTGTTGAACCGGGGACTGTAGAAGAGAGGAATGCGTTTCGCATGCACATTCTTGGACTAAGTCTCTTCCCGAATCTCTACAATCGCGAAAACCTCCTCAAGAGTGCTGAACAGCACTAGAGAAAAAATCTCTTTTTCACATACTGTAGAGATGCACTCACCGTCGGAAGATTCCACAGAATCCAACGACTCCAAAAGCCAGCAGTCTCCGGATTTGTCCAGTCTTCTGTTGCTTTATGTCTTGCTAAGTATCGCAGTTTACGTTCTTCTCTTTCTGCCACCGGAGTCAGAGTATAGTCAAGCATACCCGCCGCACCGAAATGAATTGTAATCTCTCGGCCAGAGTTTCCCAAAAGTTTGACTTCATACTTCTTTTCCGGACGCGTAGACTTGCTAAGCGAAATTAATTTTGTCATCCTATACTATAATGAGTAAAGAATCTGCAACCACTATTCGGCAACCATCCACAGCAAATCTTATGCTTGACAGCCAAGACAGAACACAAGGTGCTTCTGCCGCCGACTTTGTAATTTCAAAAACCAACTCTATCTTAAACGGCTTCTTTACTCGCGTAGGAGTTACAGAGGTAGTACTTGAGTGGTTTGAACCTAACATTACAAATTACTTTCAAAATAATGTATTTAAAGTTTCTGAAGACATAAGTGGCGCGGGACCATTATCTTACAATGTTACAATGCCTGTTGGATTTTATACAGTTGATTCACTTCTGAATGAAATGGCTGATGCAATGACCGCTCAATCTGCGATAAGCGGTCATACCTTGACTTATACTGTAGTTGGTGGAAGTGGTCTTGCTGGCATTACGGTGTCCGGTGGTACAAATCCAGAGTTTGAGTTTAAAACGGATACAGATTTAGCATGGATTCCACAACAGTTAGGATTTGACCTTGAAACTTTGGCAGAAATTCATGTAGTAGGAGAGGAACCAATTAATGTATTAGGCAATGGTTGGACACCAGATTTAAGATTATATAGGTACATTGACATTACATCTCCTTCACTAACCTACAACCAGAATCTGAAAGATTCATCAACCGCAAGTAGTTTAGATAATGTTTTGACCCGCTGGTATTTCTCTTGGGACAATCCCCCTGAATTAGATACATTAGGCTATCCTATCTTACAAGGCTATACTCCTTTCGTGCAAAGACGAATTTTCAATCCTCCAAAACAGATTAAATGGGAATCTAATATGCCTATTGGACAGTTGAAATTACAAGTCACGTTTACACCTCCTGTTAGACCCGCCACTACAGTGACTGACGCTACATTCAATGTACCTACAATTTTACCTCCCCTTACAGCGTTTGATTTCTTAATGACTCTACAAGTATCAGAGAATTAATGATTATAGTATTTCTAAGATACATAAATCATTAGGTAGAGGTAGGTGCCTTGGGCTGTGTAGCCGGTGGAGTCGTTTCTTCAATATCCACCGAGACTTCTAATTTCTTTCCGCAACACGAACTTCGTACTCTATGATGATTTACCAATCTGTATATAGCCACGACTACAGTGACGATGGCGAGAGTTGAGGCCCCACCTACCGCACCCGTAGATACTATGCCAGGGTCCATCTCTACTAAGGCACTGCTTAATAAATTTGTATTAGTCTAAAATACGAAATCGGCGGTTCCCTGGGACATCAGAAGCGTTGAGTTGTAGACATAGGAGATGTTCAGCACCCATGTGGCCGCCGCCGTCGGGGTCTGGATGAGAAGGTTGACAATGCCGTTCGTGATGGGCTTGCCGTGCACAAGAACATTATGCGCGTCTTCGTCCATGAACGTCTGCGCGAAGGGCAACTCAGTCCAGAAGGCAAGCGTTGACGTGTTCGTGAAGACACCGCCAGCAGATGTAAGCGTCTGGCCGTCAAAGACGTTCGCCTTGCTGCCGTTGATAAGATTGAATAACTGCGACACACCGACATCATAGCGCGCATAGATGTCGCCCGCGTATAACATCTGCACGTTCGTCGGCTGGTACCACTTCAGAGGGTTGAAGTTGACGTTGGTCGCGTTGCCACCAATTAGGCCCTGGTCCGTGCTGTTCGTCAGCCACATGCGAATAGCCTTCACCTCTCCACTGCGGAAGCCTGTAAGAACGACTGACTGCGGAGATGCTGACGAGACTAGGTTGATGCGTTGTACCTGCTGGATAAACTCGCACGGGAAGGCATAGGCGTTGGTCGCCATGTCTACGCGACGGGCAAGGGCATCACCCTGGTTGTTCAGCATAACCTGCTGGACCTGGAAACTGGCAGATGTAAGCGTGACGTTCGCCGCTGACGGCGTTGTGGCACCACCCGTTGAGGCGGAGACAACCTGCCACGGCTGGTAGAGTTCAACCGTGATTTGCACCTGTTGCGTAAGAAGGTCCGTCGGGAACGGGTGCGCCTTGCCAACGCCAGAGGGAGTGGCGTGCGGAAGCGTCAGCACGACATAGGCGTTCTGCGCCGCGTTACCCCAAGCACCAGCCGACGCTGAGTTGAGGGCAAAGTTGCCGCCCAGGTTGATTAGGTCATCTACCGCAGTGCGACTCGTCTGGCGCTGGATGGCGTTCTGGAGAATCTGGTCGCCAGTTAAGAAGTACTGGGAAGACCCGCCATAGCGGAAAGACACCTGCTTGATGAGGGCATAGCCCCAGCCCTGCGGAAGGGCGATGGACGAATCCGTAGACGCAGTGAACTGGGCCATCTGGAAAGAACACACTACGTCCTGCACGCCGTTCTGCGGGGGAATCGTGAAGACAGATGAACCACCAGTTAAATTGGCGAACTGTTGAACATACTTCGTGTTCTGCGTAGTCGCGAACGCCTGCTTGCGGTGATTCTCACCGTCGTAGTAGTAGAGGTCATCAGGGGCACCAGGGCGGGACATCTCAACGGCTGAAGACATTTGTTATATTGTAGAAACACAAAATAATTTTACACTGTGTTAAGACAACATCCGGACAATTAAAATGTTTAGACATAGTATAGCAAATGCCGCGTAAGATGCCAATGGAATATATGGAGGTAGATGCACCCCGCCTACAGATGGCTGGACTTGGCGCGCCGCGTTCAACTGTTTTCGGCGTTATTGGCCGTACCCGTCTTTACGAACCGCACAGTCGCAGTCTAGGCGGTCTTGTACAAAACACATGCGAATGCCCTGTACAGCCTGGTACTGTTATGAAAGCTGCGTCTGTCCCTAAGAACACCGACCGCAGTATCCTTGGGCCGTCTTCTAAGACCCCGATGCCTGGTGCGCACTATGGACAAGTACCTTATCCGGGACATTATGCGTCTGCGCTTGGTGCCCCCGTCTCATAGGCGTTCTTCGGCCGCCGTAATGAACTTTTTTACTTCAACAAGCAAGTCTGCTTTACTCGGAAGACTTCCAATTGTATTCCGAATAAAGACTTTGTGCGGGTCCCCAGCATCTTCCTCCTTCATAGGCTTCTGTTGCTTGACTGCCACCTTCTTAAGTTGTTTCGTGTCGGAGATTAAAACTTTCCCAGATTCTACAAACTGCTTGTAGGTTGCGTCCATTCTACCTAGCCTAAATAAATATGTTATTCTAGTAAGAACGCCATGCCTAAGCCAGTAATTAAAGATGCACCCTTTGAACTTGATTTACCAGAGACTGCTACTGGTGGTTGTAGCATCTTAATGATAGGGTCAACTCGTAGTGGAAAGTCTACTGCCCTCAAGCACATTATGGATAATTATTTTAAGAAATCTGTAGGTGTCTTATTTTCCCAGAGTATTAAGGCCAACGCCTACAAAGATATGAACTATCCTCTAATTGCTAAGTCTGGGGCCTATGTTCCGGAACTCATCCACGACTTTTACAGAATCAATATGGAGACAAAAAACCATTATCCTTTCCTCGTCATTATGGATGATATGCCTCTAGTAAAGAATGATAAAGAGTTATTGAAGTTAATGACTATCTACAGAAACTCTGGCCTCAGTAGCATAACATGTTTTCAGAATGTGTCAATGCTTTCGCCAACATGCCGTAGTAATGTTAATTTTGTCTTATTGTTCCGGTGTAATAACACAGAGACTGTAGAAAAGGTGATTAAGACATTCTTGCGTGGATATTTTCCCATCACTTACAACTATGACCAGAAGATTGCATTATACAATCAACTGACTGCAGATTATCACTTTCTCTTCATCAATAATTTAACCGGCGAACTCCTCCGTTGTAAGATAGCAATTTAAAATATTTTCGCATTGTATAGAATGTCTGTCCTTCCGAGTGTAACGAACCAGAATCTGCTTGCGCCGTACTTCGTCCTTCTGGGTAATCTTTCAACCTCAGTCAACCCAGTCGCCTCAATTAGCACTATGAGGTCAGACCAGATTGTTCTTGACGGACAAACCCTAGACTGCACTAGCGCGAATGGTGGCACGCTTCTTGTAAACGGTGTTGCGCTTGCCAACGTGAACCAGAACGTCTCTTCAATCAATAACTGGGCGCAGTTCCCTGCCCTCAGTTCTATTACATACTCTGGCGGTGGTGGTTCGGGAGGACTCATCAATATGGCTACAGGTACTTTCTCTACCATCAACGGAAGAACAAATAACCTTTCAACACTAGCGGTTTCAGGAACAACAACTCAAACTGGTCTTGTTACTTCCGTCAATCATACGAACACAGGCATACTCAGCACACTCGCGTTAAATGCTTCTACGCTTAACGGACAGCGTATTAATTTCTACAGCGGTCAGAACGTATTAGCCTCTAGTTATGCTGCTATAAACGATACTACGCAAAATATTTCTGTATCTACACTTGATGACGGTCTCTATATATTCTATGCTGCTGGTGATACGACAGTAGGCAAGGAGTTTGTATTCCCGTTCCAAGTATCTGCTGGTACAGCCTTTGCTGGTTCAACTGTGTTTAACATTGGTCCTGGCTATAATTCAGCAACTGACTACGGTCCTCAAAACTCTTTCTCTTGTAAGGGTAATGCTGCGACAACAAGCAAGACTATTGGTATTTATTACAAGTCAACAGTCAATCCTTCAGAGACTATAAACTACACTATTGAGAAAATCGGCAACGCGTATGTCTAAACGATTAAGTCTTTTCTATACTCTACAATGCAATAATTTAAATTATTATTACCTTGTAGATGTCAGTGCTTCCGTGTGCGACGAACCAAAACTTAACACAAGCATACTTCCTTCTGGCTAATGTGTCTAGTCTTAACGTCAACTTCCTCTCCACAGGAACGACTACGGCAAGCACTATTAATGTCAACTTCCTCTCCACAGGAACGACTACGGCAGGCTTCATGTCCACTACCTTTCTGCAAGCGAAAGATGCTGCCATTTCATCTATCTCAACAACTAATATTACTCTTGACGGCAACACGATAGATACGGCTGGGTCAGGCTTTGGTTCTGTTTTGCTTCTTAACGGTATACCAATTGCTACACTTAATGATATCTCATCCATTACAGACTGGTCTTTTTATCCAGCAGTCTCTACTGTCAACATGAACAGTAATAACATAACTAATCTAAACAACCTCTTTGGGTCTAATGCGACTCTTACAAATAACATCACGGCAACAACAGGCAATATAAGAGTTTTGACGAGTAGTAATATAGTGAATTCCAATGACATCATGACGAATACTCTTACTACAACAGGCTTACTGCAAGCGGGGTCTGTAAGTACTCCCACTCTTACGACTGGCTTTGGAAACATTAGTAGCATAAGTTCTGCGAGTGTGACAGGTCTCGTAGGCACCTTTCCTACTCTTACAACTGGCTTTGGAAACATTAGTAGCATAAGTTCTGCGAGTGTTACAGGTCTCTTGGGCAACTTTTCTACTTTGACTGCAGAGTCTGTAAATAGTTCCACTCTTACGACTGGCTTTGGAAACATTAGTAGCATAAGTTCTGTAAGTGTTACAGGTCTTATAGGCACCTTTTCTAGTTTGACGGGTTCAGTCATCTTCCCCTCAACAACATCAGGACTTTCAACACTGGTAGTGAGTACACTCTCTTCAATCAACACGACATCTGTAAGAGGTACGTTTGATAATCTAAGTACACAGAATGTTTTGATTACGTCTGGTCTGACTGTAAGTGCTACTCCTACCTTTAGCGCAGGCGGTAATTTTAATGGGGCACGTCCTAACTTTAATACTGGTATTAACACCAGCGGTAGTAATAATTTTAACAATACTACTCTTGACAACGTAGGAAGAATTACCGCCAACACTGTGTTCATAGGAAGTCCAAACTATGTAGAACTACAGACAAGCAGTTTTACTACCCTACTTAATAACAGAGGCGCAGATGTTGGCGGTCAATCAGTAATTAATTTGCAATCTAGATTTGGACAGGCAACCAGAATCAACATCACCGCAGATGCGTCAAGTGCGTTAAGTCCAACACCTACTCAGATTATTACTCTGACGGCCAACGGCGCAACCAGTTTAACTCAAAACGCTGTAGGCGGTCGTGTCAGTATAGTCGCCAACGCTGGAAGCGGGTCTGGGTGTAATATTTTGGGCTTTGGACAGATTGATTTAACTGCCTTCAGTAGTGCGCCTTTCGCTGGTGTCATCAAAGAGTCGGCTGGGTCAATCTTGGCTTACTCTGGGCTGACGGTGCCAGCAGTTGGCATCTTTGGAAATAGTTATTACTCTGCACTCGGTTGTCTTTCGCTGACGGCTGGCGCTTCACCTGCGACAACTAGTTTCCCAGGTGTAGTCTACCTGCGTGGAGACAACGGAACCAAGGTAGAAAATGGATTCACTTCAGATACTATTACAGCCACAAGTAATTCTACTCTTCCTACCATCACTACAAACGGTCTAACTGCGTTTACTGGTTCCAGTCTTGCTTTCTTTGCCACTTCGCAGAATATACAGTTCAACTCGGCCACAGTTGGTTTTAATGCAAACATAACAGGGGCCTTCTCTGTTTCAACTATTACGAATGTGTCTACGATTAACGGTGCGCCTTATGTTTCAGGTGGCGGTGCTTCAACAATAAGCACTTTTACAAGTCTTACAACTTCTTCTTTCACTGTAAGTTCAATCAATAATGCAGCCTATCCTCCAGCATCTGTTAGTTCTTGGGTTTCTACAGCGACAACTCCGCTTATTATGGACGACTATTATATTGATTTACGACCCACAGGCTTCGCAAGTACAACCGGATTAGCCTATGGGTCTGTAGCACCTTTTAGTGTAGGAATTGATGGACCCTATCTCTTTGGGTATACACAGGGTGCGTTAGGAACAACTTCAAACGGAAACGATATAAGTCTTGCTTTTGATACAGCAGAGATTAATATTTATAAAACTGTGGACTTTGAGGACAACAAAATCCTCAATTTAAGCAGTATAACAGCGTCTGGAGAACTATCTATTAGTGCAAATACAGATATTAAGATTGACGCACAATCCACTATTAACACTGTGCCTAACTCTTACTTTACCGGCAGTATCAGTAGACGCTTAGATGGTGTTGGTGTTGTTCAGCCAGTAATACAATATGGACAGGTTTCTTCCTCTGGTTCATCTGGTGCTGTTATAGTTTCAACACCTCAGGCGTACACAGCAATAAATACTTATCTGCCGTTTGCTGTTATGGCTGACGCACCAGCAGCAGAAATCTATGTCTCTACACTAACAGAACAGGCGTTTGAAATAGGCTGGCAGAATGGCGGAGGAGGTGCCCAATTGTTTAACTGGCACACAATGGGCACGTAGGGCAAGGGTACTGTCTGACTCGGTTTTAATTATATCATGTGATGGGCATTAAAGACAATGGAAGCGATACTTATAGCCTTATCAAAAAAAATACCCCCGTTTTCATGACAAAGACCGCAAAAAAATAATGTTTTCTGTAAGTATACAAAAAATGACACTGAAGGAGATGCGCGAAGAACTACGGGCGTTGCGTAAGGCGCAAGATGTTCGGCCTATTAGCAGGATGAAGAAGGGCGACATCAGCGAAGAGATTGAGAAACTAAAGATGCACAGAGAAAGCACTCCTCCGGTTGCGGCGTATGTGAGTGCCCCTACTCAAGTCAGCAGGTCGGCTGTTAAGAGTATCAAGGAAGCCAAGAAGATGGAATTCCCTGTAGAACATAGTGGCGAGAAGGAAGCACCGGCTGTCAAGAAAGCACCTAAAGCGAAGGTTGCGCCCAAGGTTGCGCCCAAGGCACGTAAAGCACCAGAAGTTGAGAAGCCTGAAGCCCAGATTGCTAAATTTCTTGCTATGATGAAGACGATGAATTATGAATAAAATCCTATTAAGTAGATGCTTCCAGTCATATTAGGGACTCTATTTGGATATTATATAGGTTGTAAAGTTGGTAGTCTTGTTTTTACACTCTATTACAGATAATTAAAGAATAAAATATTTTCATTGAGTACAAACAATGCACTCTCATGAAGATAAGTTAGACCGGCTACACCACGAAGCAATTGGAGGACATCCTCATCACATGTCTCAACCTCTTGTGCATAGTAGTAAGTTCATTCAAGAGGTAGTCTCTTCACCCTCTTTCAAGAAGGGGGCTTTTACTAAGCAGGCCAAGGCGCACGGCATGACTACGAAGCAGATGATGAACCATGTTCTCGCCCATCCTGAAGACTATGATATGACTACCCGTCGCCGTGCCCAATTCATGAAGAATGCACTGAGTCGCAAAGCGTAAATTGTATACAAGTAGTATGGACTCTAAAACAACTCAGACTCCCGAAGAAACGCTAGAAGCAATCATGGAAAGTCTAGATGCAGGTCAAGAGGGAAGAGACTTCCTTGCTAAGCAGGCGGCCACCAAGCAGAAGAAAAAGCGTCAACCTCGTAAGAAGGCTGATACTAAGCCGTCAATGACTATAGAAAGAAGAGAAGTAATTATGGAATTTAAGTAGTTTTTGCAGGTTTTGGAGAAATCAGTCAGAAATCAGTCAGAAATCAGTTTGCTACGTCATGAAATCAGTCAAAAATCAGTTTGGTACTTATGACCGTTATTCATCATAGAGTTGTTTTTTAGTAGTAATTTCTTGACTATAATAAGGAATTAAAAATAGTAAAATCAGTTTGGGGAAAGGGAAGGGGGGTATAGAATAGACTTTTGGTTATAGGAGGGATTTGGGAAATAGCAAACTGATTTTACTTTTTTTTAAAGATATTATAGTCAAGTTTTTAAGAAAAAAATAAGCCCCGATGATGAATAGTGCACATAAGTAGCAAACTGATTCCAAACTGATTTCATGACGTACGAAACTGATTTTTGACTGATTTTCCACTGATTTTTCTCTTAATGACCTGTTTTTTGTAAAATTACTTGCTTCAAGTCATTCAATGATTCTTCGTCAGTTATTGTAGACAGAAATTGTCTAATTTTATTTTGTCTTATAGTCTTTTCAACAGAAGGCAACTGTGTTTGAATAAACTCTATTTCTTCAAAAGTCAGTGTATCTACAAAATTCTTTGGTTCTGCAGTTGGCTTTATAGGTGTTTCTATTTCTCTTATACATTTTGGATTTCCAGAGATATTCAGATGAGGACAGAATTTTTTAATAAATTGTTTTTCTTTCTGTTTCATATCAGTAGAACTGTCGCTTGCAGCGAGTTGACGAATTTCAAAGTTATCTACACCATTCTCTTGAATATATTTACTACACTTCATATTTGAACCGTTTTTATGTGCACCAAAACGCACTTGGAGAGATTGCTTTGTATAACCTACATAATGTAATATATTCGTACCTTTTGTATAGATTCCATAGACTTGATATCCTTCTCCAGCATTTCTCATGGGCATTTTATCTGGAATGAAGAGGCCTTGCTTATTTCAAATTTTAGTAAGCCTGTCGCCTCCGGTAGCCAAACTCCCGGCCCCGCGGTAAAACTGCCGAAAATAAAAACCCCGGCACCTGTAGAAAACAAATGTCGGCCAGCGATGATGACAACCTTTCCCAATCCTCTACTATCTCTAACCGTCAGAGGAAAATTGAATGCGAGTTCTGTAATAAAGAGTTTCAAGCACGCAGTTACTTCAATCACTGCAAGACAAAGCATGGTTTCCAATTTTCTGCTTCAATGATTAATCTCATCAAGAAAGTAAAGGATGTCAATGAACCTTTCCTATATGAACACTCTTATACAGATGAACAAGATGAAATACAATTTTTATCTGTATATGTTTGTCTTGCTTCCAATAAAACTTTCTTGAATGAAAAGGGTTGGCGAAACCATTTCAAGAAGCATCCTGCTGACTTCAAGAAGCATCTTGCTGAACTGAAAAAACTCAAGGCCAGTATTTCAGATGCGAAGATTAACTACTACAAACTTGCATGCAAATCAAAAGACAAAAACCTTACCCGCGCCTACTTACGTCGTTGCCTCTACCTCATCCCCAAAATTTCCCACATACTTAACCTCATCGCTACAAGGGAGAATGAAAAAGATAATTGGGACAAGGATGTTAGCAATCGTCTGAATAGCAAGACATATATACCCTTTGAAAAGATGAAAGAAACATTCATCTCTACAAAGAAGCAGATTGAAGAGGAAGTAAACTCGCAAACTCTACATTTCAGTGTGGCAGAAGAGTGTTGGCGTAATCTTGAACTAATCATTGACTCTGTACAAGGCCATTATGATTGCGGCTTGTTTGCATCTCCTGAATCAGATTCAAATCGGTATGGACTCATCATCCCTACAGACTGCGAGTCGCCTCACTTTGGAGTATCAGATGCTTCCTATCCTGAATTAGACTTCTGATTTGCCTTAGACAAAGGATGTGGTAGACTATCTGTCTGCACTTCGCCTCGGAAAAACTTCCACTCACCATCTACTAGTCTTACAGATGGTGGCGGTAGAACACTTTTTGTAGGATAATTGTAGTAGACTAGACTGTACCTGTCTCCAGTAAAGTCTTCTACAGAGTGAAGTACCTTTGAAAAATCTGTCTGGATTGGTTTATGACGAATATCATGAACCCCCGATAAATCTCCCTCATATATCTTGAGACAGCCACCATCGTAATCTCCAAAGGCGACGAGATAACTTTCACCACCATTTCTTTTATCTCTATGAGGAGATGCTTTATAATTTTGGTTGACCGTAATTGCGTTCCAGGAGATGTCTCGGACATACTTGTTTCCAAAATCAAGAAGATGCTTGTATAATAAAGGCCGTAGCCAGCACTGTCTACTGTAATCTGCAGGCAGACAACGCTTATTGACAACCCCAAAAGCCTGCGACCTACCAAGACCAGACTTAGGCCGGTACTTATTTATCTCAATAGGCTTCCTGACTAGTTCCGCTATAATATCTGTAAAAGAGGTTTCGTCCATACTCTTCTACAGAAATTATTTTAATTTATAGATGGACTTTGCAGATATTGAAAAAACTTTATCTGTGATTTCAAGACAAATTGACAACCTACAAAAACATCTTGAATCTGTAGACGTTTTTTTTTCTCCGGTCCTTGTCTTGAATCCGCCCAGCCAGTATGAAATAGATTTATGGAATTACAAACCGAAGAAACAGACAATTAAAATCTTGCACCCACTAGCTACACCTATTGAGGCAGAGTCACTAGATACTCCATAACTTCCCTCATGGGCAACAAGTAGCCACGGACTAGGCCACGGTCTCCACCCCATACAGATTTCTTCCCTATACACAGCCCAGCCAAGTCAAGAGTAGGTATCTTAAACACCTTATCAATACCTCCAAACTTTGTCTTGTTAGGCTTAACGACTACATAAAGAAAAAATTCTGCTTCTGTATGGTTGTAGCCAGAGGGTTTATTGTTGCACTCAAACTCTATGAAAAGATTACCAGAACTGCCTGCAAGAAAGTCGGTCTTCACTTCATACAAGTACTTAGCGCCACTAATGTCCCACTGCCACCAATTACGGTCAGGGGCATACTCTACTACAACATCTGGTAATATATAAGGTGTCATAAGTTGTTCAAAAAAGCGTCCTCTTTCTAAATCGCGCTGGAACTGGGTTTGCATCCTACTTCCGGACACGGTAAAATTTTGAATGTTTTTTTGTCTGCGTTTTGTAGAATATGCCAAGGCCAAGAGACTATGACGATGCTGCGAAAGCGTCAAACAAAAAGTGGTACTTGGCTAATAGAGAACGTGTGCTTGAAAGGATGAGGGAGTATCAGAGGGCTAATTTTGTGCCAAGGCATTTGAAACCAGCAGAGATAGCAGACTTTGAAAGAGAACGAGACCGAGATTATTGGCATCATGTTCGCAATGCAGGTAAGACGGCCATTGTAAAGACGGTAGTAAAAACAATTAAGGAAAAGCCGGTCAAGCCTGCCAAGCCTCTTAAGCCCATCAAAGAGAAGGAGGTGTCAAAGAGACAGTTGCCTAAGCCGTATATCATCTACGAGAAAGAGGAGTTGCCCTCAGACACCTTTGGCATTAAGCACATGCGTCACGACCAGAAGCAGAAACTCTTAGCCACTTGCCCACTTGGTTTTATAGACCTAACCACAGCAGTTCCGTCGTTCACCTGTAAGTTTGAATGATGTAGTATCTGTATCATCTTTTTCCCGTATAACCTTTTTCATCTCATCAAAAATATCTGTTATCTCGCACACATGCTTCTGTGCAGCGGCAATCTCTCCAAAGGGCGTAAACCCACCCTTCAGCCTCATCACTGAAGCGTCAAGATATTCTCTTGCATTCAAGTAGCGATTAGATAATATGTACATACGAGTAAAAAATTCTTGCTGGCGAGGCATTAATAGTTTAGCGGAATATATTTTATCCTACCTCTCGCATCCGTAGACATTCTTCCAATCGCTTGATGATGAAGTCCTTGGTAGTAATCTCTTTGATATGGTACGCTAAGACCATATCCTTGATGCGTAGGATTTCTTGCAGTTCTTCAATGCGTTTCTGGTACTTCGGAAGTACTGACTCTATTACAGTCGCTGGCGGGGCAGGCGGTGTGGCCACAGCGACATTAATAGGAGGAGGCAAGGGGAGTACCTCTGTCGCCTCCTCCTTTTCGTCCCCAAACGCATAGCCACGAATAGGGGCAGATGGAATTGTCTTAGTTAACTCTGACCACTGGACATTCATGCTTTTGTTAGATGGCTTTACAGGGGCCTTGCCCTCTGCAACGCGTACGGTATTCGTAACAGCGAGGTTCTCCTTACGCAACTCTGCTTGATTCTTTGCATAGGCCCTTGATTTGGCATTGTAGGCCACCCTCTTAGCATGCTGGTCGTCAGTCTCGCCTGGACGCTTTGCGTCGCCTCGGTAGACTTTGGGCTGGTGGTGGTGGTCTGTATTCATCTTTCTAAAAGTTAGGTTAGATAAAAAAAACCTGAATCAAAATTTAGGTTGCCGGAACCTAAAATTTGATTCATAAAAAATCCTAAAATTATTTTAAAACTAATCAGCCAAAATGTCATTCAGAGGATTCATGCCCCAGATGTACATGTATGTGGACACAGATGGTACGCCCACGCATCTTACTTGTAATGGTAAGACTCATCACTTTGAGGAAGATGAATGGGAAGATTCATACGTTTGCATTAAGATTTATAATGACAACTATGACCTCTTCTATAACAAGAAGACTAAAAAGGTATTTATTCAGCACATGAAAGATATGCTTTCATATACTCCTAGGAAGACACTAGAGATAATAACTAATTACTACTAAAAAAAAATTTGATTCAAACTAACCCAAAATAATTTTAGTACTAACAACTACCATCAGCAATACAAAATGCTATTCCCTACTGAGTCAGAGGTGCTGGCGTATCTTGATAAGAAGAACATTAGCGACTTGGAAGATGGCGACTACTTCCAGATGGATGACGGCCAGTGGTGTCTGTATCGCACAGATGTCTACTGCAACTGCGAGGGATGCAGTGAGAACTTCATGCAGAATGATGAAGATAATAAGGGTGGGTACTGTGGAGAGTGCTATATGTGCGCTGACTGCGGGTGCAAGTGCGACGAAGAGGAGGAAGAGGATGAGGAGGAGACCGGTGAGAGTTTTACCAGGACTTGCTTTGAGTGTGATGACGACTTTACCCCATCGGTAGAACACGCAAAAGATAGAGTCTGCGACGAGTGTGTGAGTGAGAAGGGCAAGAAGCAGATTCTAATGGCTTAGAATACATAATAAAAAATAGGCATTCGTAAGATGTAAGTCCTCTTTTTATTTTACTTCTTACAAAAAACAAAATTTGATTCATACCCGTCGCAAAAAAAAATCACAACGAAAACCATGACATCTTATACCATCTCTATCCCCTATAATGAGTTCCGCGAGTGGTTGCTTGAGAGTGATGAACGTGGCCCATGGGGCGATAGATGCTTTCATGAGACCTTTGATAAGTATGTAGAAGATGACTTAATTAGAATTGAGTACAAGTATGGAGATGCTTGGAATGGTAAGACTACAATCAAGTGGCGTATCGCAGATGTAGAAAATTCTAAAGTATATCTTACAAGGTATGGCGGTTCATCACACTTTGCAATGTGGTGGTGCGGTCTTACTGATAAGGAAGAGGATGGGTTTGAGGATTGCGTCTGCGGATACACGCATCACCTAGAGGACAAGTGTCCTAACGAGGCAACTGCGCACCACTTTGAAAAGTGGCAGAAGCATGATGAGGAGGAGGACAACGAGGAAGTAGAGAAGAAAATTAATCTGACCCAAGGCGCGTAAAAGAAAAACAAAAGAGGCATTCGTAAGATGTAAGTCCTCTTTTTATTTTACCTCTTACACCTAAAAAAATTTGATTCGTACCTGTCGTGGAAAAAAAATTCAGCACGAAATGCCTACCGCCCTTGAGTTCTCTGAACCTAAGCAACTTGGCACCTCTCAGTTTTACACGCAGGTAATCTGGGATGAAGATAAGAAGAAAGGATTTATTGCAATTCTTAAACTGAAAGCGGATGGCACCTTTGAAAGATGTACTGATGATTTAGTTCAAACTTACATGAAAGTGAAGGCTGCCAAGGCTGCTTAAAAACCTTACCCGTCATAAGACGTCATACCTCTTTTTATTTCTTAAAATAATCTTCCCTTGATTTCCAAATAATTGTTGTTCCATTTTTAAGAGTCACGGCTGTACCTGGCGCAGGATAATTGAAAGTCTCAGGGTAATATTTTTTAAGAATCATTTTTTCTTTATCAGGCTTATCTGCAACTGCATAAAGAATTGTAGTCATCCAAAGTCTTTTCTTTTGTTTTGAAATAGCATCATCGTCAGGTATAGTCTCTTTGATATGCTTGACTATCTTCTTTTGATTTTCTAATATAAGTTCTGGTGTTGTTATTCCCATCTTTGCAAGCCGATTGAGATGCGACATGTATACCTTCATAGATGACTCAGAAATAGTCTTTGAGTGAATGACTGGCAACTGAAACTTATTGGAAACCGGAGACTCCATTTATGATTAAGCCATAGGTTAAAATTAATTCAAATTTC
>JBMOHW010000059.1:0-15849 GCA_049317665.1 Terrimicrobiaceae bacterium
GAGTCCCAGATTGTGATTCTGGTTGTTGCGGGTTCGAGTCCCGTCGGTCACCCCACCTTTCCTCAAGGCGAATTCTCCCAGAAACCCTTGTAAATAAATGATCAGCGAGCGATCTCAGGTCGCCATCATTAATGCGAGGGGTAACACCTCGAACATCGGGATCCCGTTCCTCCTCGAGCCCAATTAGTGCTACGGAGTCACTGTCCGGCTCTCACCGGTTTTCGGCTCCGCAAAGACTGCGAATCGCGGGACTAATGAGTGCAACCTCGAACGGAAACCCGCGGGTGAAGTTTTGGACCCTGGACCGAATCATGAGGAGGGAGCCCTTTTCGGGGAGACGGGTATTCAAGCCCACACGGGGATCGCAGAAGTAGAAAAACGGGCGTCGTCGCCTCCTCTGGCTTCGGTGGCTGCCCACCGGCACTCCTTATCTCGAAGAAAGTTTTGCCATTGAGTGGAATACCCGTGAGCATTCGGAAGTTCCTTACGCTCACGCCATCAATGCCATTGCCTTCGTATGAATGAAATAAAAACCAACGACACGATCCTTTTCCAAGGCGACTCAATCACCGATTGCGGGCGCAACCGGGATGCAGCCGATACAGCCAATGATCTCGGCGGATTGGGTCAGGGATACGCCATGATGGCCGCCGCCGATTTGCTGCTGACGAGACCCGCTGATGGTCTCAAAATCTTCAACCGGGGCATAAGCGGCAACCGGGTTGTCGACCTCTATGCTCGCATCAAGTCTGACATCATCAATCTGCAGCCGGACATAGTTAGCATTTTGATCGGAGTAAACGACACCTGGCACGAAATGACCCGTGGCAACGGAGTTTCCGTGCCAAAATACGAGCGGGTTTACCGCGAGTTGCTCAATGAAGTGCGTGTCGGATTGCCTGGGGTCAGGTTCGTCCTCTGCGAACCCTTTGTTCTTCGATGCGGTGTTGTTACGGAGGACTGGGTCACGGAAATCGACCAGCGCCGATCCGTTGTCGCCAAGCTTGCCCAAGAATACGGTGCGATTGTTGTTCCTTTCCAAGCCATGTTTGATAAGGCGGTCAATGAAGCGCCGCCCGCTTACTGGGCGTTCGACGGCGTGCATCCGACCGCCGCCGGGCACTTGTTGATGGCCAAGACCTGGATGCAAACACTGAACGCCGTCTAATCGATCATCGATGGCGACCGGCGTTTTTGCAACCACAGCAACCTTGCGGGTTTCTCCCACGCTCGGAACAAAGACTTTGTATTGACCAGCGCGTCAGGAAGTTTAGGCGCAGAAACCAACATCTTCCCGTGACATGAAAACACAGGAACCAACAGGTCTGTCTGTTGGTTTGGGATGTGGTTGTTGTGTAGGAGCTATTTCGGAGGTGCCGATTTGTCGGCCGAAACCGGGATCAATGGATGCCGGACAACTTTCGCAGCGCTCGGGAGATCTGGAATTGAGGCGAAGCCGATGAAGCGGCTTCTGCTGTCCGGACTTGGAAGGCGAAAATCGAACACGCTGACACCGTAGCATTTTTCCCCCGGTAGGTCCGGCCGTCACTGGCACCAACCATCAGCTGCAGCCCATCGGATTTTGCCCGACCGAGATAGATCATCGTGTGACTGACGATGTTTGGCTGAGCCAGGGTGTAGGTGCCGGTCCAAAATAAAAGGTCCCCAGGATGAAGTTCTCGGAGTTGCTCAGAGTCCAAGCGGTTGGAATTCACGGCGTGAAATTTCGATTTCGCGAGGACCCATCGGTATATTTCCTGTGAGGATCGCGGCACTGATCGAACTCCAGCCTGAGTTAGGAGGTAAAAAATCGTCCCCGAGCAATCCATCCCACGATTGGCCGGACTTGCCGAACCGAAGAGATACCCAAGGTCTCGACGAGCCAGATCCAGCGCGCTTTGGAGAAGGTTCCGGACGGCTGGTGGGTTTTCCTCAAAGTGAGCAATCTCGCTCGACGCAAGGTTGACGACTGTTGGCGGAATGAGCCGATGGGACGACTGTGCGAGGCCGGTGATCGGAAAGAGTTGCCCGACAAATACGATTGCGAGGAGCACACCCGCGGCCTGTTGCGCGGAATGAGCCAAAGGCGTCCTGCGCCAGCTAGCCGCTGGGGAGTGGGGCTTTCTTAACACGTTTCCGGGCGTTTTCCGCGAGGTGCTGAAATCGATCGCGGATGGAATCTAATTCATCCTCTTCGAGCTCTTCCAAATCCAGCAGGGCATTGTGGGCGCCACCCATGGCACGAATCAGTTCATCGAGCTTTAGCTGAACAGCCTCAGCCTCGCGGTTCTGTGTCGATTGAATCAGGAACACCATGAGAAACGTAACCACGGTCGTGCTCGTATTGATCACCAGCTGCCAGGTATCGCTGAAGAGGAATAGAGGTCCGGTGATGAGCCAGAGAAGGATAACTGAGGCAGCGAGACCAAATGCTGCAGGGTGGCCGCTCGCTCGCGCGGCCTTTTTCGAAAAGCGTGAGAATAGGGACACTGATCGAGTGGGTTTCATAAGAGTGTGGCCATCGGATTCCCAATGACGCTTTCATTGGATCAATATGGCGAAAACTTAGGCGGGGGGAATGGGGTCTATCCCTACCTTCCCCGGTGATCATTCATGGATGGATTTAGGGAGGGTTACACCCCATAGGCATTTCGGGTGTTCTCAGGCAGGTTACGCTCGTTCGAACGAAAACCTGCACAACGCAAGGTTGGATCTCGAATCCTAACATATGAAATACTTCATCCTTATCATCGCAACGATTCTTCCAACGCTCGGCATCCAGGCCCGCGAGACCAGGCAGACCCACGACCTAGAGTTTCGACCGGCAGTGCCATTCCGTGAGCTGATTGGCGCAGAGGTTCGAAACTATCAGGACGAAAAGCTTGGTCGAATTGCCACGATCACGGCCGATCTCTCCAATGGTCGTCTCGTGGAAGTTGTTGTCGTTGGCCGAGGCGGTCTCTTTGGTATCGGCGCGAAAGCCAAAGCAGTGCCCCCGCGTGCGCTGACGATTGACAAGGCAAGTCGGGTGGTTCGGTTGGATGTGAGCCGTGCCAAGTTTGACGCGGCGCCGAAGTTCGACCCGGCCTCCCGACCAGAGAAGGTCGCGGAATACTATCGATACTTCGGGCTGAAGCCGTGGTTTTTTCTGAAGGGCGAGACCGTTCAAGCCAATGCAGAGATTCTGGAATTGGGATATGTTCAGACGACAAAGCACCTCGTTGGCATGCCGATTTCTAACCATGACGGTGATTACCTCGGGAGGATTGAAGGTCTCGTTATGGATCTTCCGCTCGGGCGAGTGGTTCATGTGATCGTGAAAACGGAGGCTGATTCGAGTCCCCGGAGGGTGATTCAACCCAGAGCTCTGAAGTTTAATGCCGCGAAGACGATGCTCGTTTTGGACAACAACTATGTGGAGCTGGACGGCGAACCACACTTCAAGTGGACAGACGGACGTCGAACCGACTTTAACCAGGAGACCTATGTCAATCGTGAGGTCAAGGCCGATCGCGGTCTGCATTCGAAACAAAATCTTTCTTAGGGGTTGGCCCCGGTTGCCACGCTGATGGAGCAGGGGAAGAATTTTCGGGACGTTCAGAAGACTGCGAAAATCCAGCGTGCGATCCAAGCGGATCCGAAGCTCTCCGCGAACGCGAAAGATATTGAAGTCGTGACTCTCAATGCCCAGACGACACTGCGGGGCCATGTCAACACTCCAGAGGGAAAGCAGAGGATCGGAGAGATCGCCGAACAAGCCGGACGGCCTGAAAATGTTAGCAATCTTATCGAGGTGCGGCCGATTTCGGCGACTCCGCGATAGTTGTCGGTCCGCCGTTTCGAGCAGCCTGCCGCTTGCCTTAACCACGAAAAGCGTATAGGATTCCCGGTGATGGCGGACGGTCGTTCGGTCTCTGCTGCGAGGCAGGGCCGAGAGGAAAGTCCGGACACCGCAAGGCAGCATGCCGTGTAGAACGCACGGGAGGGATTGGCGAAAGCCTGTCTCGACGGAAAGTGTCACAGAAAATAAACCGCCCGGAGAGCAATCGACGGGTCAGGGTGAAAAGGCGGGGTAAGAGCCCACCGCCCCGAGAGCAATCGAGGGGGCACGAAAAACCCCATGCGGTGCAAGACAGAACAGGAGGAATCGGGTGGCCTGCCCGCTCCGCGACGCGAAAGCGCTGTGGAAACCTCCGGGTAATAGTCGCAGCTCGCAAGAGCCGGGCCGGTCGCAAGACCGGACCGAGACAAATGACCGTCCAGGTCTGGAGCGGAAGCTCCGGACCGGACAGAATCCGGCTTACAGCCATCGAAAAAGCGGGGGTGCCTCGGAAGCGGGGCACCCCCGTCCATTTTTGAGGAATGAGGGATTCTCCAAACCATCGTTTGACAAGCGGTCCATTCCGCCGCACCCTCTCACCGCCTTATGCCATTTTCACAGCTTGGACTGACCAAGCCACTTTTGCAGGGCGTCGAGGCCATGGGCTACGGCGACCCAACACCGATTCAACTTCGCGCGATTCCGCCAGCCCTTGAGGGGAAGGATCTCATTGCCTCTGCCCAGACGGGAACGGGAAAAACCGCAGCCTTTGCTCTTCCGACGCTCCAGCATCTCGGCTCGCATGGAAGATGCCGGTGCCTCGTCCTGGAGCCGACCCGCGAGCTGGCGATGCAAGTCGAGACCGCCATGCGTGATCTGGCGCGGTTTACCGACCTAAAAGTCGCCTCGATCTACGGTGGCGTCGGCTACGGTGCCCAACGCTCGGCTCTGCGCGAGGGCATGGACATTTTGGTCGCCACACCCGGACGTCTCGAAGACCATCTTCAGCAGGGCACGATCCGGCTTCAGGATATCTCGGTGTTGGTCTTGGACGAGGTCGATCGCATGCTCGACGTGGGGTTCCTCCCGCCGATGCGGCGAATCATCTCGAAGTGCCCGAAGGACCGCCAAACCCTGTTTTTCTCGGCGACATTGCCCCCGGAAATCGTGGATCTCGCGAGTTTCGCACTGCGAGACCCGGTTCGTATCGAGATTGGGGCTTCGCGAAACGTCGTCTCCACCGTCAAACACGGGGTTTACATCGTTGATCCAGGTCGGAAATTTGACATTCTCGTGGCACTCCTCACGAAATCTGATTTCCAGAGCGCGATCGTTTTTTCCCGAACCAAGCACGGCGCAGACAAGATCGCCAAGAGACTCCGCGCGCAGAACCACGCCGTAGCCGTTCTTCACGCCAATCGCTCGCAAAATCAGCGGATCGAGGCGCTGAACGGATTCAAGTCCGGAAAATACGAAGTCATGGTGGCGACCGATATCGCCGCCCGGGGGATCGACGTGGCCGGGGTGAGCCACGTTTTCAACTACGACATCCCACAACACCCCGAAGATTACGTTCACCGGATCGGTCGAACCGGCCGCGCGCAGCAGACGGGCGATGCGTTTACGCTTGTCACGCCCGAGGAAATCAAAAAGCTTATGGCCATCGAGCGGTTTATCGGTCAGAAAATTGAACGACTAGAAATCGAAGGCTTTCCAACACCAACCCAAGACTCTCAACAAAACCAACGAACTCCCAAAATCGAACCCCGACTGGATGGCCGCCGCCGGTTTGCTTCGAAACGGGGATTCCAACGCCGCTAAATTATGAAATTATTCCGACACGAAATTCACTGGGTCAACAGCTCGTTCCTGATTGGCACATTCCTGACGACGCTCATCGGTGTGCCGGCTTACATCTGGCACTTCGGCATTGATGGCTTTCAGATTGGGCTTTTCCTCTTCTTTGCGATCTCGACCGCGATGAGCATCACGCTCGGCTATCACCGTCTCTTTTCCCACCTCACATTTGATGCCGCGTGGCCAGTCAAGCTCTACACGCTGCTTTTTGGGGCGGCGGCCTTTGAGGGGTCGGCCCTCTGCTGGTCGGCTGACCACCGTCGGCATCACAAGTTTGTCGATCATGACGAGGATCCTTATGACATTTCGAAGGGACTCTTCCACGCGCACATTGGCTGGCTGCTTTTCCGCACCGGGCCGGACACGCCGCTGACTTGGGTCCGCGACCTTCAGAAGGATCGTTTGGCCTGGTGGCAGCACAAATACTACGTCCCGATTGCTATATTGGTCGGATTCGGACTTCCGACGCTCATCGGCTGGATCTATGGCGGGCCGGTTGCCGCCCTCGGCGCATTTCTCATCGCGGGCACGGCCCGGATCGTCTTCGTTCACCACATGACATTCTGCATCAATTCGCTTTGTCATTGGATCGGTGATCGCCCGTATTCGACAGACTGCACGGCCCGGAATAGCGTGCTGATGGCGATCTTCACGTTTGGCGAGGGCTACCATAATTTTCATCACGAGTTCCAGCACGACTACCGGAATGGTGTGAAGCCCTGGCAGTGGGATCCCACGAAATGGGCAATCTGGACGCTCTCCAAGATCGGACTCGTCAAGGGACTTCGCACCGTGCCGGAGGAAAAGATCCTCAAAGCGCAGATCGCCGAGCAGGAACGCCTCCTTAAAAGAAAGTTGGCTTCCAACCCGGCACCGGACGCCATCCACGCCATGATCGAAAATGCTCGCGGTCAAGTCCACGAGGCCGTCGTTCGGTGGGAGACGCTCCTGTCCCAGTATCGCGAGGCTAAAGCCTCGAAGGAAAAGCTGGCCCGCAGTGAATGGAAGGAACTCCGGCGTAATGTCCGGAAGGCTTCCGATCAGCTTCGCCTCGCGATTCGTGAGTGGGTGGAAACTCACCGGTTGATTCCCGATACGGGCTTCGCCTCTTAAACAAGGTTGCCGGGCTCAGCGTCAGAGTGATCGCACAAAAGTCGTAAGCAGCGCCTGCGCGAGGCTCGGCTTGTCGGGATAGGCGATCAGCCTGCCGTCCGGGAACAACAGTCCGAATCCGTTCCCGAAGGCGCGTCCATTCACGACGCAAGCGTCGCTTCCCGCCGTGTGGATTTGTCGGCAAGCCCGTTGGATCGCACTCTCACGCCCTCCGTCGAGCTCGTATTTCCATCCGATGATGGTGGCTTTGGGAAACCATTGTCTGAGCTGGGGAAGGATTTTTGGTGCAGGCACGAGGGTGACATCGATATTCCCGTGGCGGCTATCCAGCTTTGCCGCGCCGGACCGGCTGACGTCTCCGATCAAAAAATCGCTCAGCGCCGCCGCATGAAAGATCACGTCCGGGTGCCGTGCCAGACCCTGGAGGGCGGCAGCGAGGGAAGCATTTGTCGTAAATGGCCGCACATCTCCGAAGGGAACCGGGGACGTCGCTCCCAAGCCCCGGAAACAAATCGACTCGATATTTTCTCCGCCGAGACCGGCCATAATGACGCTGCCGATTTCGCCGGTGGAAAAATTGGTCAGTCGCCGCACTTCATCGAGCGGCTCATGAGCCGGACCGCAGGTCACGCACACCAGAGGTTTCATCGCAACCTACATTGACCGCAAGTCCGCCCGCGTGGCAAGCGAGGTCCACCGGGCGGATTCTATCGGGGGAAATTTCTTAGCGTGCCGCTTGAACGCGCACCCGCTTGAGTTGCCCATGGGCATTGACCAAAACGCGCCCACTCTCGAAAAGATCGGTAAGCGCGGCGAGTGTTTCGCGGCTGTCGCGGGCACAGGACCCCACAATCGAAACGAGTTCACCCAGCGAATACTTGCGACGGTTGATTTTGCGATAGTAATTTTTCATATTGGTTTTCAGTGTTGTTACGAATTGAGACAGCGGGTGGGACGCGAATGTTCAATCTTCTGCTGGGCGGGGAACTATTCGTCTTTGCGAATAGCCTTGATTCCCTCATCTTCCGCCTATGCAAAGAACGATTCTCGCTGCGGTTTTGCTCTCCGGGCTCCCGGCTTTCGCGCGGGACTTCTCCGTCGTGACCTACAACGTGGAGAACCTTCACGATGCCGACGGGGTGGCGATTTACGATGATTACCAGTCGGCGGACTACACCGCCGAACACCTGGCCGTAAAAGCTGGAAACCTCGCAAAGGTGCTTTCCCGGATCGACGGGGGGCCTGATGTGATTGCGTTCAATGAAATCGAGCTCGATCAAACACCGGAGTCGTCGGTGAAGGACATCGACGCTTGGCTCGCTTCGGTCAAGGACAAGACGGTTTCCGACCTTTTGGCGGGAGACTCCGTCCCGGCCGATTCCGCAGGTCTGCCCGCCGAGGCGTGGTTGCTCAAGGCGCTCTCGGATGCCGGCCTTACGGGTTACCATGTGGCCGCGACGGATGAAAAACCCGGGGTTTATGCCGACGGACGGGGCATTGCGGTTCGGAATATGATCTTCTCGCGATTTCCCATCACCGCGGTGCGCACACATCTCACGCCAAACGCTCGCGCCATCCTCGAAGCAACACTCGACGTCGACGGCCATCCGTTGACGGTTTTTGCGAACCACTGGAAATCCGGAGCCGGCGATGCGGAGAGCGAGGTCATTCGTTTGGAGAATGCGAGAACGCTCCGCGGGAGAATTGATGAGCTCCTCGCGAAAGATCCGAACGCGGACATCATCGTCGCGGGCGATCTCAACTCGCACTACAATCAAAAGCGACGCTACCGGGCCATGAAGGAGACGGGGATCAACGACATCCTCGGTGCTCAGGGCAACGAGCTCTCGCTTCGCGGGAAAAAAGCAGTCCTCTACAACCTCTGGTTCGAATTGCCATCGAACAATCGCGGAAGTGATATTTACAAGGACGAGTGGGGAACACTCATGCACTTGATTGTCTCCCGGGGACTCTACGACCAAAATGGTATCCAGTATGTGGACAATAGCTTCCGGGTGATGAAGATCCCGGGGATGAATGCCGATGTTTTCGGTCGGCCGGTTCGATGGTCGAAATCGAAAACCCCGAGTGGGTTCTCCGATCATTTCCCAATCCTTGCGGCCTTCCGCACCGTTGATACTCGGGACAAAACGCGTTGGATGTCTCTTACTCAGCCGAGTGTCGTGGAATCGAGTCCGGAAGAGCCGGTGCGGGTGGAAACCTCAACCGTCGATCTTTTTGCGTCCGCCACGCCGATTTCAAAACTTCCAGCTGGAACGGCCCTGCGCGATGGAAGTTTCAATGGACGCGTCTTTTTCGTCGAGGCACCCGCGACAGTCGATGAGCGCGACATTGTGCGGGTCAAAGTCTTGGGTGAGGAATACGAGATTTACACGCATGATCAGAACTTGCGTCCCGCGATTCGGGAACGCGTCAAGAAGGACGGACGACTTCGCTTTTACGGAGAGCTCGGGACCTACCGCGACCGGTGGCAGTTCCTGATCCACGGGAAGGAGTGGCTTGCCGACGGCGCTCCGGAGTCCCGCCTTCGCTAGCCCTCAGAGAAGACCGGCGGAAGCCAGGCTTGTTCTGACGGAAGCCGTTTTCTCCAAGAGCGTCAAATAGGCCTCGTGAGCCGAGCGGTTGGACGTCGTGCGTGTGGAATCGTCAATAGCAACCAACCGATCGCAGATCTCAGGCAACGAAGCGTCCGCGCCATGGTTTTTGTTCCAGATCCAACCCGCTTGGATCGCTGCTCCGAGTCCGGCCCCCTCGCCGCTCTTCAAGCAAACCACCGGCACACCAAAAACATCCGCGCAAATCTGTCTCCACGCCCGGCTGTTGCTGCCTCCGCCGGTGAGGCGGATCTCGGACGGCTTCACGCCCAATTCGCGGAAGCGGGAGAGCCCATAGCCGAGGCCGAGGGTGATCCCCTCGACGGCCGCACGGGCGAGGTGGGCAGGCGAAAAATTTCCTATGGTGATGCCGTGCAGGACGCCGGTCCCGCCCGGGAGATTCGGTGTTCGCTCGCCGGTGAGGTAGGGGAGAAGCAGGAGTCCGTCGGCACCGACGGGCACCGATGCGATTTGCCGGTCGGCTTCCTCGTGGCTCCAGCCAAACATTTTTCTCACGTGCTCGGTGACGAGCGTGAGGTTCATCGTGCAAACGAGTGGCAGCCAGTTATCCGTGCTGTCACAAAATCCCGCGACTTCGCCCATTGGGTCCACGATCGGTGCGTTCGAAAAAGCGTAGAGGGTTCCCGAGGTGCCCAGGCTGGCTGTGACGACGCCCGGCTGGATGTTTCCCGTGCCGATGGCGCCCATCATGTTGTCTCCGCCACCGGAAGCGATCTCGACTTCGTGGGTCAGGCCCCAGCGCGCAGCAAGCTCCGGGCGGAGGATTCCGGCCTCGACGGCCGATGAACCGAGGGGCGGAAGTTTACCCGCCAGATCCGGCGAGATAAAATCGACGACGTCCGATGCCCAACTCCGCTCGGAAACATCCAGGAGCGCTGTGCCCGAGGCATCGCCAAATTCCATGCACGCCCGACCGCTGAGCCAGAAATTGAGGTAATCGTGGGGAAGAAGGACGGTTTTCGTTTTCTTCCAGTTTTCCGGTTCGTTCTGTCGCAGCCAGAGGATCTTGGGAGCGGTAAAGCCTGGGAGCATGGCATTTCCCGTGCGCCGGATGATTTCGGATGTCCCTCCGAAGTGCCGTGTGATTTCATCGCACTGCACAACGGTCGAGGTATCGCACCAGAGCTTGGCCGCCCGCACCACGTTTCCATCGGCATCCAGCGGGACGAGTCCGTGTTGTTGCCCGCTGACTCCGATCGCGCGAATCTCACCCCGCCGTTCGCCAAGTTTCTCCACGACGGCGGAAACGGACGCCTCCGCGGCTGCCGCCCAGTCGGAGGGGTTCTGTTCCATTGCTCCCGGCGGGAGGTTGGGAACAAATCCGTAGGCTTGCTGGGCCGAGGCGAGAATTTCGCCCGTTTCCCAATCCAACGCCAATGCCTTCGTGCTCTGGGTGCCGCAGTCGATTCCGAGAAAAATCATGGGGAGAAATTTATTATGGCGAGGGCGAGGCCGGGTTCAAGAATTTCGCCGCCGCTCGATGACGGAAAATTCCTGCCGGAACTTCGCGATGTGATGAGATGGGAGGACTCCGCGCCACTGGCTGCCCGGGTAGAGAAGAGTATTTTTTCCGATCAGTGATCCGGGGCTCAGAACACTGTTGCAGCCGATCTCAGCATGGTCGCCGACGATGGCGCCGAACTTGCGCAGGCCGGTCGGGATCGGTCCGGTCGACGCGGCAATGGCCACTTCCGTTTTGTCGAGTTTGACATTCGAGAGAATGACCCCGGCACCGAGATGGGCTCGGAATCCGAGGATCGAGTCGCCGACGTAGTTGAAATGCGGGATCTGGGCGTTGTCAAAGATCAGGCAGTTTTTAAACTCCGAGGAATTGCCCGCGACGACCCCGTTGCCGAGGATGACGTTCTCCCGAATGTAGCATCCATTACGGATTTCACAGTTTTCACCAATCCAAGCCGGGCCTTTGATCATGGCGCCATGCTCGATGACCGTCCCGGCGCCGACAAAGACCGTGTTGCTCACGAATGGCTTGCCGACCAGTTTCCCAAAAATCCCCGGCTTCAGACGGAACTGGAGATACGCGGTGATCTTGGGCAACGCCTGCCAGGCATGCTCGACGTTTTCAAAAATGACCCGGTGTTCCGTGTGGTCGAGGTCAAAAAATTCTTCGGGAGTAAACATCGTTTTGTCTGAGCATGCTGACATTTCAGGCTTTGGAAGACAACTTCTGCCCATCCTTGGTATCCTTGACGACCCATCCGTGCGAGGCGATTTCGTCGCGCAGCGTGTCGCTGGCTTTCCAATCCTTCGCCGCCCTTGCTTCCGCTCGCTTCTTCAAAAGATCGAGGACAGCTCCAGGGGCTGCCTCCGCCTCGGGTTCCAAACGCAGGACGGACTGCACCCCGGCAAGCCAGGTCACGAGACCGCGGGCCTCTTGGGCGGAGAGTGACCCGGCATCGAAGCGCTTGTTCGTCTCGCGAACCACGTCAAAAAGTGCAGCGAGCGCCGCAGAGACATTGAGATCGTCATCAAGCGCCGCGCCAAAACCCTCCAAGCCCTCCAGCGCCGGCTGGGTCCCCTCCTCGATGCCGTTCGCGGCATCATGCAATCGAGTCGTCCACTCATCGAGCCGCAGAAGCGCACTCCGGGCGCCCGCGAGCCCTTCCATTGTGAAGTTCAGGGGCTCGCGATACTTGACCGAGATGAGCGCGTAGCGAACTTCGCGTCCACTCCATCCTTTCTCGACGAGATCGCGTAAGGTGAAGAAGTTTCCGGCGCTCTTCGCCATTTTCGATCCCTCGACCTGAAGGTGCTTGCAGTGCATCCAATACCGCGAAAATGTCACGCCTGTCACGCTCTCGGTCTGGGCGATCTCGGCTTCATGGTGCGGAAAAATATTATCCTCACCCCCACAGTGAATATCGAGCTGCGGCCCGAGGATTCCCGTGGCCATCGCACTGCACTCGATGTGCCAGCCCGGCCGCCCGGGTCCCCAGGGGCTCTCCCACCAAACGTCGCCATCAGCCGCGTCCCGGGCTTTCCAGAGGGCGAAGTCACCGACGTTTTCCTTCTCGTATTCATCGCTGCTCACCCGCACACCGGCCTTGAGTTCGTCGAGAACGATGTGGGCGAGCTGACCGTAGGCCGGGAAAGAACGGATCCGGAAATAAACCGATCCGTCATCGGCCCGGTAGGCGTGGCCCCGCTCGACGAGCGTCGCGATCATTGAAATCATGCGGGCAATGTGGTCGGCTGCCGTTGCCTCGGGAAAGCTGTCCGCGCGCTTGATCCGGAGCGAGTCGAGGTCCTCGAAGAAGGCATCTTTAAACGGCTTTGTAAACTCCGCCAGCGGGATTCCGGCAGCTCGGCAGCCGCGGATCGTCTTGTCATCGACATCGGTGAGGTTCATCACCCGGTGAACTTTCAGGCCGCGAAACTCCAGATGGCGCTGGAGCAGATCCTCAAAAATGTAGGCACGAAAGTTTCCGATATGCGCGAAGTTGTAAACCGTTGGACCGCACGTGTAGAGACGCACCTGACCGGGTTCGATGGTCGTGAACTCCTCGATTTTGCGCGATAAGGTGTTGAAAAATCGAATCGCCATGGCTCAGTCCGGACGCTCCACGCACGCCGAGGCAATCGCCGCAATTCCCTCGCCCCGTCCGAGAAATCCCATGCTCTCGTTTGTTGTCGCCTTGATGCCAACCCGGTTGGGAGGTAGGCCCAGAGCTGATCCGATGTGGTTTTTCATGGCACCCAGGTGAGGGGAAATCTTTGGTTCTTCAGCAACGACCGTGGCGTCCACATTATTGATCGTGATCGAAAGCTCTGCGAGTCGCCCGCAAACCCGCCGAAGGATCTCCAGACTGCTGATCCCGCGGATCGACGCATCCGTATTCGGAAACATGTGCCCGATATCCGGCTCGCCTGCGGCACCGAGTAAGGCATCGGCAATCGCGTGGCAGAGGACGTCGGCATCGGAGTGTCCTTCCAATCCCAGGCCGTGTTCAATGCGGACTCCACCGAGGATAAGCGGTCGGTCGTTGACCAATCGATGGACGTCGTAGCCGATTCCCGTTGCGATCATTTGAGCCCCAGATCGATTCGGCCGCTGGCTGCCACAATCGCATATTTCTCGGCTTGCGAGTCATGCGGAGTCATCTCGACTTTCCCGCCAGCGGATTCGACGAGCAGGATCCCCGCCGCGACATCCCAGAGGCTGATTGCGCTCTCGATGTAGGCATCGAGGCGTCCGCAGGCCACATAGGCGATGTCGAGCGAGGCACTGCCCATCATTCGACATTTCTTGGCGCTGCGAACCATTCGGTCGAAAAGTGGAAGCCCGCGGTTGATCGAGTCGAGCGACTTCGCGACCCCGACCGAGATCATTGCTTCCCCGAGACTCGTGCGCTCGCTGACGCGGATCGGATGCCCGTTGAGCAAAGCTGGGCCGCCCTCCGCGACCGACCACAACTCATCGCGCATCGGATCGTAAATGACCCCCACAATGATCTTCCCAGCCTGCCGGAGCGCGATCGAAATCGCAAAGTGCGGGATCGAGTAAAAATAGTTTACCGTTCCATCAATCGGATCGATCACCCACTGGAACTCGCTGGTTGTATCCCCTCGGACCCCTTCCTCACCATAAATCGC
Organism: Terrimicrobiaceae bacterium; assembly: GCA_049317665.1. GTDB lineage: Bacteria > Verrucomicrobiota > Verrucomicrobiia > Chthoniobacterales > Terrimicrobiaceae > JBBRHN01. The sequence goes on from JBMOHW010000059.1 coordinate 14,041, forward strand.
GTGATCCGGAAACCGCGCGAGCACCAAGGACTCGATGAGCGTCTGGCTGCGCTTGTCGAGTTCCAGTTTGATGTCGTGCGCGTGGTTTTCGTCGACGACGAGGTTTCTCCCAAACTGACTGCGAAGCAACCCACCGGCAGCGTGAGCGGCCTCGACTGCTGTTTCCAAAAATTTATTCACCCGGCAAATGAGAGCGGGTTTTTCGCCGGAAACAAGATCAACCGCATCGTGGCTGACGGGGCGCTCAGGCGGTCGGGAGAAATTCCGCATTCCTCCTCGCCGCAAACGTCCGTGTGCGATTCACTTTGCTCCGCCACAATGTCCGAGCTCTCATCCAATCCCTTTCAGCGAAACATCCCGCTTTTCATTGCGTTTCGCGTTCTATTCAACGCGCGGTTTTACTACCCGGTGTTGGGCGTTTTGTTCCTCGATCTCGGTCTCACGCTCGAGCAGTATTCGATCCTGAACGCCGCTTGGGCGGCGACGATTATCGTGTTCGAGATCCCGTCGGGCGCCCTGGCCGATGTCATCGGAAGAAGACGAATGGTCATGGCGGCAGCCGGGTTAATGGTTGTTGAAATTGCCATTTTCGCCTTTGCCCCGGCCGGACCGCTTTTGTTTTGGTTTCTGCTTCTCAATCGGGTCGTGAGCGGTGTCGCCGAGGCCTGTGCAAGCGGAGCCGACGAGGCTTTGGCTTACGATTCTCTCCCGCCGGGCAACCGCGAGACCGAGTGGCCGACCGTTCTCGCCCGGTTGGTGCGCTGGTCGTCGGCATCGTTTTTCATCGCGATGATTCTCGGAGCCGCTGTCTTCGATGCGGGCGTTGTCAACTCGGCCTGCGCGATGCTTGGGCTGCCCGGTGGCTGGTCATCCGCGGAAACCGTTCGCTGGCCGATCTATCTCACGCTCGCAACCGCGGTTCTCGCCGCGTGCTGCGCTGCCGGAATGAGGGAACCGACTGCGCATCGATCGGGGAATCGCTATCGAATCCAGGACGCTCTTGGAAACATCGCGAAGGCGGCGCAGTTTGTCTTTTCAAGCCGGAGAATCCTGCTCCTTCTTCTCGCCGGAGTGCTTTTCGACAGCACGATCCGTCTCTTTTTGACGTTTGCGAGCAACTATTACCGACTCATCGAGTTGCCGGCTTTTGCGAACGGGCTTCTGGGATCCGTCTTTGCCGTGCTGGGGTTCCTCGCCGCCTCGCTGGCGCGTCGTCTCGCGACGAAGGTGGCTCCGGTCACGGTGGCCTGCCTGCTCGCGGGCATCCTGCTTTCCGGCCTGATCGGTCTCTGCGCCGCCACGCCGGTTTGGGGTGCATGGGTGCTGATCCCCCTCGGTCTCGTCATGCCGATGACGCAGTTTTTCCTCTCGAACTATTTGAATGCCTGGACGTCCTCCGACCTTCGAGCCACCGTGCTGAGTTTTCGGGGAATGGCGTTGAACGTGGGCTATGGGCTTGCCGGGATTGGCTTCGCGTTCTGGACGGCGAGCCTGCGGGCGCGGTCGCCTGGCTTGGATAGTGACGTGCTTTTCGGTCAGACGATCAACATACTCCCTATCGCTTTCGTGTGCGGTTCCCTCGCACTGGCACTTTACGCTTGGCTGACTCGACCGTCGAGGGGCTGAACGATTGGTTTGCGCGAACTCGCCCCGTCGACTACGATCCTTGCTCAGCCATCTGCGCCCGTAGCTCAGTGGATAGAGCACCGGTCTTCTAAACCGGCGGTCACTGGTTCGAATCCAGTCGGGCGCGATTCGGCTCTCCACCAAACAATGGGGATGAGGTTCATTGTTGATGTTGATGGTTAG
>JBMOHW010000060.1:0-15702 GCA_049317665.1 Terrimicrobiaceae bacterium
ATTATGACGCCGATTATTTGGACGGCATTTATCTTTGCGACATTGCGGTTTGTGAGTCCGACGCTGGCGACGTATGTCGATTGGCCGTGGTTTATTGTCTGTCAGGTGGCTTTTGGAATGGTCTGCGGGTTTGTGGTCTTCACCCAGGAAAAAGTGGCGACGATGCAAACGTGGACGCTAGCTGCGAAGCTCGGGGTCGAAGCGCCGGAGAAAGAGAAATGAAACCGATTCTCGTCATGGCGACCGTCGCACTGGGCCTCTCGGGATGTGACCGTTTTCCCGGCCAGCCGACGGCGGCGGATCGCTGGCAGGCTCCGACGGCTATTTCGGATTTTAAAACGCTCTACACGCAAAACTGTCTGGGTTGCCATGGCGACGGTCAGTCGATTGCGGGTTCGATCACAATGAAGAACCCGGTCTATCTCCAGATCTTGCCCGAGGCAGTTCTGCGTCAGGTCGTCTCTGTTGGCATCCCGGGCTCGAACATGCCCGCCTTTGCCGTCTCGTCCGGTGGTCAGTTGACCGACGCGCAGATCGACGTGCTCGTTCAGGGGATCCTTGCGTGGAAAGATTCGAAGGCCCTGCCGGCCGCTCCGATTCCAGAGTATTCGGCGGCCCTGGGCGATGTCGCTGCGGGAGCTGAAGCATTTGCGTTGGCCTGCGGGTCCTGCCACGGAACGGACGGAAAAGGGGGCGAAAAGGCCGGCTCGGTTGTGAATCCGAAGTATCTCGATTTGGTCAGCAATCAATATCTCCGGACGGTGACGATTGCCGGGAGGCCGGAGCTCGGCTGCCCGGACTTCGCTCATCGGATCCCGGGTCAGGCAATGGATGCGGCCGCCGTGGCCAATATTGTTGCCTGGCTCGACTCCCACCGTCGTAATGAATTTGGAAAGCCAATGGGTCCGCGCACATCGCCATGAAAGACGAAGCCAAAAATAGCACTCCAGAGTCCGATTCCCCGTGTCCGTGCCAATCTGCCGAACCCGCGGATTCGGGTGGGAAAGACACGCGGCGCGATTTTCTTTTTAAGATCGGTCTCGGGCTCAATGTTGTCGCAGGGGCTGCGATGGGAATCCCGCTGGTCGGATATGTTTTGTCTTCGGTCTTCAAGCAACCGGTGCTTGATTGGGTGAGCCTCGGGAGCGTGGATTCGTTTCCGGAGGGGAAGACGCGCTTCGCCAGCTTCACGAATCCGGTGAAGCGCGAGTGGGACGGCGCAACGGCCGATATCCCGTGCTGGGTTCGTCGGATGAGCGGGAACGACTTTCAGATTTTTGCGATCAACTGCGCGCACCTGGGGTGTCCGGTAAGGTGGTTTGAGGAGTCGAAACTTTTCATGTGTCCCTGCCACGGGGGTGTCTACTACGAGGACGGGGCGGTCGCCGCGGGCCCGCCGCCGCGTGGTCTCTTTCAATACGAATTCAAGGTGGCCAATGGCGAGCTTCTCATCAAGGCCGGGCTCATCCCCACGCTCGCAACGCCGAACGTATGAACCTGCTCGTCAAAAAAGCCACGGACGCCGCCCAGGGAGTTTTCCTGTGGGTCGATGACCGGCTTCACGTGACGAAGCTTTGGGAGTCAACAGCCGGCCACCACGTGCCGAAGAGTGCCGGGAGTTGGTTCTATGTTTTTGGAAGCGCGACGCTCTTGTGCTTCATGATCCAAGTGATGACCGGCATCATGCTTGCGCTGGTTTATGTCCCCTCCGGAGCCGAAGCCTACGCGACGTTGGAGTATCTGACATTCCAGCAAAATCTGGGCTGGCTGCTGCGCGGGATTCATTATTGGGGATCGAATTTCATGGTCGGGATCATGGTCCTGCACATGACGCAGGTTTATCTCTTCGGTGCCTACAAATATCCCCGGGAGATTACCTGGCTGAGCGGGTTGGTGTTGATGGTGCTGACGCTCGGGCTTGCATTCACCGGGCAGGTGATGCGCTTCGATGAGGATGCGTATTGGGGGTTGGGAATCGGGGTGGCCATCGTCGGGCGGGTGCCATTCATCGGGCAGGAATTGCTGAACCTGATGTTGGGTGGTCAGATTATCGCATCGGAAACTCTCTCGCGATTCTTCGCGCTCCACGTGTTCGTGCTGCCGGGTGCGGTGTTGGCCGTCGTGAGCCTGCACCTGCGGATGGTTCTGACCAAAGGGATCAACGAATACCCGCAGCCCGGTATGCTTGTGCGTCGCGAGACATACGACAAAGAGTATGCCGCGATCCTCAAGAAAGAAGGGGTCCCGTTTTTTCCGAAGGCGATCAGCAAGGATCTCGTCGCGGCTGCAGTGGTGATTCTCGGAATTCTTACCTGCGCTCTGGTCTTTGGACCCAAGGGGCCGCTTGGACCTGCGGATCCCGTGCAGATTGACACGGCACCGCGTCCGGATTTTTGGTTTCTGTGGATCTTCGCCGTCGCTGCGCTTTTGCCGCCAGAGATCGAGACCGTCGCGCTGTTGGTCGGGCCAGTGGTGATCGGGGTGATTCTCGTGGCACTTCCGTTTGTTAATGGGACCGGCGAGAAGAGTTGGAGGCGGCGTCCCTTCGCCGTGATCATTGTTTTGCTCACCTACGTCGCGTTGGGGATGCTGACCTATCTTGGCCACACGTCACCCTGGTCGCCGGACATGATCGCATGGAAGTCCGCGGTCACGCCGACAGCACAGATTGTCAATCGCACTCCGCTGGAGCTTCAGGGAGCGGTTGTGCTGCAAAAAATGCAATGCCGGAACTGCCATGCGATCGATGGGATCGGTGGCGAGCGCGGTCCGGACCTGACCGATGTGGGAACCCGCCTCACGACTCCTCAACTCATTCGCCAGGTCGTGCAAGGCGGAGGGAATATGCCGGCGTTCGGGCAGAATTTAACGCCGAGTCAGATCGATGCGGTCGTGGCGTATATGGCGACTTTGCGGCCCGAGGGCGTGCCTGCAGCGCGTGATTCCTCGCAGCCGGCGGTGCCGCCAACAATGTAGTTTTTCCGATGCCGGGTCACTCTTCCCGGGGCGGTTTTCCGAGCAGGAAAAGCCGGGCGGGGATGACTTGGTTGAGCCAATCGAGGTGGGACGGGAGATACCGTCGGCGATTTCGCCACTCGGCTTCCACAAGAAGAAAATCGGGTGCCATGTCTTGAACGATGTCGCAGAGGGTGAAACCGGTATTCGACTTGACGCTCCGGAAATCAACCTCCGACGTAATCGCTTCCATGGCTTCCGCCATTTCATCCATCAAGGAATCATCCTCCTCGCGTCCGAGGGCCGCCTCCCGCGCATGGGCGAACGGGCTGTCTGCTGCGAGAATCGAGATCGAAGTCGGGGCCAGAGCCTTTATTGCCACGTGAGCCGCCTGCCAACGGGGTTGGTGCGCCTCGATCATCAGGCAAGCGCTTCGGATGTCGGGAGCCTCCTCCTGCGGACTCGGCAGAAGTAGGACGTCGCATGGCGCTCGTTGGAGTAATTCGCGGGCGACGCCACCGGTAAAATTCCGGAAGTCATTTGGTTGCTCCAAAGCGCCGGCGATCAGGAGGTCGAAGTATTCGCTGGCGGCGGCATCGACGAGGGCGGAAGCCGGCGTCGGGCCTTCGCACCAGTAGATATCGACCTCCTCGCGTCCGAGCTCGGCAAAGGCCTGATGGAAGATCTCGACTTTCTCGTCCGAGCGCTCGGAGGCATGCAGAACGCTGAGTCGCGCTCCAAATTTCTTCGCCACCCGATCAGCCTCCGCGATCACCGCGCGAAATCGCGGTGAAAAAGTCGAGGCAACGGCGAAATGCTGCTCTGGCATGGCGCCATTCTCGCGTGAAGTCTGCGACCGTGCCAGCGGAAAAGCGGCAGATTTGAAAAATCTCCCGGGCAAGGGCGACCAGGGGTCAGACTTTCCAGAGCTGGAGCACGCGAAGGTAGTTGGCACGTTCGAAAGCACTCGGATCCGGAGAGTTTAGGTGGCTGAGGCAACCTCGCATTTCGGTGATGCCGTGATATTCGTGTTCCTGCATCCAGCGGGTGACATCTTTGATGAGGGCTTCCAGAGCTTGGGGGCCGTGCCGGAGGATCAATGAGACGATTTGGAGGATGTCGGCGCCGGCCATGATCCCCTTGATGGCGTCGTGCATTTTGTGGACGCCGCCGCTGAGAGCGAGCGAGGCCGGGGTGCGGCCGTGGAGGATGGCGATCCAGCGGATGCGGAGAAGGAGTTCGGAAGAAGTCGAAAGGAAAAGTTTCGGCACGGCGGAAAGGTCTTCGATGTCGAGGTCGGGTTGGTAAAACCGGTTGAAGAGAACGAGGCCGTTGGCACCGGCGACCCCGAGTCGGTTGGCGAAGTTCGGCAGAGAGGAGTAAAATGGGGCAAGCTTCACCGAAAGGGGGATCGTAAGGTTCGCTTTGATGTCTGATACGATCGAGACGACGCGAGCCTCGACATCCGAGGCCGATTCCGCCGGGTCGGTCGGAACATCGTAAATGTTCAGTTCGATGGCGTCCGCGCCGGCTTCCTCCATCAGTTTGGCATGGGAAACCCAGCCGCCGGGGGTGCGACCGTTCAGCGAGGCGATGACGGGGATCGAGAGGGCGTCCTTGAGCCGGGAGATGTGAGTGAGGTATTCCTCTGGGCCGAGCGCGTAGTCTGCGGAGTCCGGGAAGTAGCTTTGCGCCTCGGCGGACGACTCTTCAAACGTTTCGGTGAGTGTGTTGAACGAAATCGAGTCTCCCGTGAGTTGTTCCTCGAAGAGTGAATGAACGACCAGTGCGGCGGCACCGGCGTCTTCGAGTTTGCGTGCCATGTCGATGTCGTCCCCGAGCGGCGAGGCGCCGATGACAAACGGGGACTTCAGTGGGAGGCCGAGATACTGGGTGGAGAGGTTCATGGGTTGACAGGGTCAGTGGGTTGGGATTGCGACATGCGGCGGTAGAGTTCGTAGTGTTCGCGGACTTGAGTTTGTGCGATCCCAGCCAGATGACCGGCGCGTTCCTTGTCGGTGGCCTCCAGAAAACGGTAGCGGATTTCGTTTTCGGTGAAGCGGGCGAGTGGCAACTTCGGTGCGGGGGAATCGAGGACGAGAGGATTTTGTCCGGAGTTAAGCCGCCGGGGGTCGTGGCGGTAGAGCGGCCAGTAGCCGGTATCGACCGCTAATTTCTGCTGATCGAGGCCGTGGGAGAGATTGTATCCATGGGCGATGCAATGGCTGTAGGCGATGATCAAAGACGTTCCTGAGTAGGCCTCGGCTTCGGAGAAAGCCTTCACGGTCTGCGAGTCTTTGGCACCGAGCGCGACACGGGCGACATAGACGTCGCCGTAGCTCATGGCATAGAGGCCGAGATCCTTTTTCGCGCGGGACTTTCCGGCCGCTGCAAATTTGGCGACCGCACCGATGGGTGTGGATTTCGACTGTTGGCCGCCCGTGTTGGAATAGACCTCGGTATCGAGCACGAGGATGTTGAGGTTTTCTCCGAGCGAGAGGACGTGGTCGAGTCCGCCGAACCCGATGTCGTAGGCCCAGCCGTCGCCGCCGACGATCCAGACCGATTTTTTGACGAGAAAATCTGCCAGACGCAAAAGACGTGGGCGGAGTTCATCCGGCACGTCGGTGATCCGGGCTTTCAGGGCCGCGACGCGATCGCGTTGTGCGGCGATCCCGGCCTCGTTCGACTGATCGGCCTCGAGAAGTTTGCCGACACACTCGACGTCGAGAGAGTCCTTTGCGGCGAGCAGGAGTTCGCGGGCTTGGGCTTCCTGATCGCTGACGGAAAGACGAAGTCCGAGGCCGAATTCGGCATTGTCCTCGAAGAGCGAGTTCGCCCAAGCCGGTCCGCGTCCCGCGGTGTCCGTTGTGTAGGGCGTCGTGGGAAGGTTGCCGCCATAGATCGAGGAGCAGCCGGTCGCATTTGCAATGATTGCGCGGTCGCCGAACATCTGGGAGAGGAGTTTGATGTAGGGCGTCTCGCCGCAACCCACGCAGGCCCCGGAGAACTCGAAGAGGGGTTTGAAGAATTGGGTGTCTTTGACCAGGTCGTTTCGCAGGGTCGTGCGGTCCGGAACCGGCAGCGATTCGAAGAAGGCAAAGTTTGCGCGTTCCTGATCCCGGAGCGGGGCCTGCGGGGCGGGATCCAGGGCTTTGTGGCGGGCGTTCGTCTTGTCCTTTGCCGGACAAACATTGATGCAGAGGCGGCAGCCGGTGCAATCCTCGGGGGCGACCTGAATCGTGTAGCGATGCCCGGAGATCTCCGTCGAGCGAAAGGCTGCCGATGCAAACATCGGAGGGGCACCAACGAGTGCCGATTCCGGGTAATGGCTTGCGCGAATGGCCGCATGAGGGCAGACGATCACGCACTTGTTGCATTGGATACAGAGGGCGGCATCCCAGATCGGGATCTCCTGTGCGAGATTGCGCTTTTCCCATTTGCTCGTTCCGGTCGGCCAGATGCCGTCCGGAGGAAACGCGCTCACTGGCAGATCATCGCCCCGACCCGCGAGCAAGACGCCGGAGACGTCGCGAACGAACGCCGGAGCCTCGGCCGGGACCGGCCACGGGCGTGTCATCGTGGCCGTGGCGATCTCCGGAATGATGACTTCGTGCACACCTGCGACGGCCTGATCCACAGCGGCCCAATTCCGCTGCACGAGGTCGGCGCCCTTGCGGGAGTAGCTTTTTTCGATGGCCGACTTGATTTCGGAAAGGGCTTCATCGAGCGGGAGGATATCGCTCAGGGAAAAGTAGGCGACCTGCATGATCGTATTGATGCGGGCACCCATGCGGGTCTCCTTGGCAATGCGATAGGCATCGATCACGAAGAAGCGGAGTTTTTTTTCAATGATTTGCTCCTGCGTTTCGCGCGAGAGGTTTTGCCATGCGGTGGTTTCATCATGCGGGGAATTGAGAAGGAAAATCGCCCCTTCGCGAGCTGCATCGAGCACGGGTTGTTGTTCGAGCAAGTGATATTGATGGCACCCCACGAAGTCCGCCCCGCTCACCAAGTAGGGAGCGTGAATCGGGTCTTTGCCAAAGCGGAGGTGCGATACGGTGACCGCGCCCGCCTTTTTCGAATCGTAAACAAAATACGCCTGGGCATGGAGGCCGAGTTTTTTCGAAATGATTTTGATCGTATTTTTGTTTGCGCCAACGGTGCCGTCGGATCCGAGCCCGAAGAAGACCGCCTGTTGAAATGTCTGCCCCGGTAACCGGAAGTGCCGGTCCCAGCGGAGTGAGAGGCCACTCACATCGTCTTCGATTCCGACGGTAAATGATTGGCGTGGCGCGACAGACGACATCTCGTCGAAAACCGCGATGCCCATCGCCGGCGTGAATTCCTTGGATGCCAGCCCGAATCGGCCGCCGGTGACCTTCGGGAGCATATTCCATCTCTGATGCCCTTGCGCGAGGACAGCACTCGACACGTCGAGAAAGAGCGGCTCGCCAGGCGCACCCGGTTCTTTGGTGCGATCGAGCACCGTGATTTGCCGAACCGACGCGGGAAGCGCACGCAGGAAAGCCGCGACGTCGAATGGCCGGTAGAGGCGGACTTGGAGAACGCCGGTTTTTTCGCCCTGGCCGTTCAAGTGCTCCGAAGCCGCGCGCAGCGTCTCGCCGCCGGATCCCATGACAACGACGACCCGGTCGGCCTCTGGGTCTCCTGAGTAATCAAACAAATGGTAGGCCCGTCCAGTCAGCGCAGCGAGTGTGTCCATCTTTGCCTGCACGAGACCCGGGACGGCGGCATAAAACGGGTTGGCGGCCTCGCGGGCCTGGAAAAATGCGTCCGGGTTTTGGGCGGTTCCGCGGATGGACGGGTGATCCGGCGTGACCGAGCGTGCTGCGTGGGCGCCGATGGCTTCATCGCTCACAATCTCTCGCACGATTTCATCGGAGAGGATCTCGAGATCGTTGATCTCGTGCGAAGTTCGGAATCCGTCGAAGAAGTGCAGAAACGGAATCCGCGCCTCCAAGGTCGCCGCATGGGCCACGCAGGCGAGGTCGTGCGCTTCCTGGACATTGGCCGAGGAAAGGAGAGCGACGCCGGTTTGACGGACGGCCATCACGTCCGAGTGGTCGCCAAAGATCGAGAGAGCATGTGTGGCGAGCGAGCGCGCGGCGACGTGCAGGCAGAATGGAATGAGTTGCCCGGCCAGTTTGTAAAGAATCGGGATCATGAGCAAGAGCCCCTGCGAGGCCGTGAAGGTCGTCGAAAGTGAGCCGCCTTGAAGCATCCCATGGACCGCCCCGGCAACGCCGGCCTCGGATTGCATCTCCACGAGGCGAGGCACGTGGCCCCAGAGATTCGTCCGACGTTTTGCCACCCACTCATCGGAGAGCTCGGCCATCGGTGTGGAGGGGGTGATGGGATAAATCGCGATCGTTTCGCTGAGGCGGTAGGCAATATTTGCGGCCGCCTCGTTTCCGTCCATGCTCATTCTCATGTAGTTATTAGTTGATCTAATACATGGGATGTAAAGGCGATTCCCCGGATCTGGCGAGCGAAGCGAGAATCTCATGCTCTTGGTCAATTTTTGAACGGGCTGCGGATTTTCCCGTGCGGCTGAGGGTTGATGTGTTAGAAGTCGCGGGATGATGGAAGTGACAGTTCTCGCGAGTGGGAGTTCGGGAAATGCGTTGTTTGTGCGCTGCGAGGACGCTGTCGTGATGATCGATGCGGGTCTGAGTGCGCGGCGGATTCAGACACTTCTTATGGAATGCGACGTGCCGGTTGAGAAACTGACCGGGATTTTGTTGACGCATGAACATGGGGATCACACGCGAGGGTTGAAGGCGTTGGCGACGAAGAACCGGATCCCGGTATTTGCCACGCCGCTGACGGCCGAGAGCCTGCGGCGGTCTGGCGTGGTTGCGGAGTGGAATCTCTTTTCGAGCGGGGCGACGTTTCCCTTGGGCGGATTGGATATTCACGCTTTCTCGGTCCCGCACGATGCCGCGGATCCGGTAGGATTTGTCGTTCGCCGGGAGGGTCGCGGATTTGCGGTCCTGACCGATCTTGGTCACGCGACCCGTCAGGTGATCGAGGCCGTTCGCGGTGTGAACGGGTTGTTGATTGAGACGAACCACGACGAGACCCTCCTCCAGCAGGATGTGCGGCGTCCGTGGTCTGTCAAACAACGCATTTTGTCCCGTCACGGACATCTCTCGAATGCGGCGGCAGCCGCGATTGTTGAGCAAGTTGCGACCGAGAGCCTGCGCCATATTGTGCTGGGGCACCTGAGCCGTGACTGCAACACGCCTGAGTTGGCACTTGGAGCGATCGGGCAGAAGCTGGCGCTGGACTCAAGCGTCCGCGTCCAGTGCGCTCCTCCGGACGAGGGCGGTTCGGTGATCCGATTTTCTATTTCGTAGCTGCTGCCGCAAGTCCCACGGCGAGAGCCCCGATACCAAAAGCAATCCCGCAGCAGAAGACCAACATGAGGATCATCGCGGCGATGGGACGCCAGAGTTCCGTCCGATGGGCCTCCTTGAGGGCGATAACGGAGTAGAAGAGCGAAACGATCATGTAGAGGTATCCGCCGCAGATCGGGAGAAGTTGGAGAACGGAGACCGAGGCTGAGGCGTAGGACATGGCTCGATAGGTTGTTTCGAACGGCTTCTTGGCACCGCCGACGATCATCATGGCCAGGTGAACCGAGCCTGCCGAAACGAACGAGCCGATGGCCAGGAAGATCGGAAGGATCACAGCGAATCCGACGAAGACCCCGATCAATGTGCCCTGAGAGAGGTTCTTGGCCTCGGCTCCAACAAACATCTCTGGGTTAATCAACGAGGCCGCCGCTTGGTAGAGCAGGGCTGCGGCTCCGGTGATCCAGCCGACAAGAATGTAGAAGCGGAGGGGCTTTGCGAATCCTCCTTCGCACGCCATCGCGCGAAAGACCTCCGTGGGGCGGGTGAGAACGTCCTTGATCGTTTCGAAGGCCGCAGAGAACGAGAACGGATAGGCTGCACGTTCCCAGGCCGGTTCCACGGTTTCCGAAGGTTGAGGAACAAGGGGTGGGGCGGATTGGGCGACAGCGGTTATCGAGGGGGGAGGGAGGTCGGTGAATGTCGAGAGCGGCTTCCACGACTCCATCGATTCTTTCCACGCCAAATCGTCTGGGAAAAACGTTCCGGCGTGAAGGCCGTCAGCGACTTCTTGCTCCGTGAATTGACCGATGCTCTGACGGTTCCGGTTAATGAAGATCGTGGCCATATCCTTGCGGTTCTACACCTATTCGGCACGATGGGTCAAACGTCGGGATTTGGATCGGGAAATTATTCGCTTTTCAAAAACGTCTGCTCCGGTTAGGTAAATATTATGAACTGGCTGCTCATCGCGGGAGGCGCATTTCTCAGCACTCTTGCAACCCCACAGGATCCGGAGATGTTTAACCACACGCTCCGAGGAGAGAGGATTCTTGCGAAAGAAGTCGTTTGCCGGAACATGTGGGGAACCCCCATGTTGCCGAATGGAAAGGGTGGCTACAGCCTGATCGCGCCGATCAATCCCGAGTTTATCGCGCAGAGCCTCATCCAGCCGCCGAAGACCAGCGGTCCCGTTTTCCGCCCGCCGACCGTGTCGATCGTGAGCACGGCACCGGTCACAGCCGCCCCTTGAGCTCAGGCTCTCCGGAACCCGTTCGCCTTCCGCGAACGGCGTCACTCGGTCTCCCGGTCCTCCCGTTGTGAGTGCTCCGTATCCCCGCGGGACCTTTAACGCGCACTGGTTCAATCTTCTCAACGCGATTTCGTTCCAGATCGTTCTGGGGGCACCGATCATTATCTTCGCCAAGAGCATCGGAGCATCGTCGACGGTATTGGGGATCATTGCCTCGTTTACTCCGCTGATGACAGTCTTTCAACTTCCGGCGGCTCAGTTTCTCGGCCGATTTGGCTACAAGCAGTTTGTCCTGATGGGATGGAGCCTGCGGACGATTTTTATCTTTGCGGTCGCCGCGGTGCCGGTGATGTCGTTTCTCGACGACAGCTCCAAGATGGCGGTGATGCTTGCGGCGTTGTTTGTTTTTAATCTCCTGCGCGGGATTTCCTCGGCGGCATGGATGCCGTGGATCGCGGGATTGATTCCGGAGGACAATCGGGGGCGATTTCTTTCACTGGATCAGATTTTCATCCACGCCGGGTCGTTAATCGCACTGGTCGCCTCGGCTTTCGTGATGACCGGGCGGGTCGATCCGTGGGAGTTTAGCTTGGTCTTTTTCCTCAGCGCCGCAGGGGCTACGGCCAGCCTGCATTTCATCAGGAAGATCCCTGAGGTCATTGCGGAGGATACGGTTCGCAAATCTTCCGAGCCTGTTCCGTGGATGACGATTGTGTCGTATCCGCCGTTCCGCGAGTTGCTGATCTTCAATCTGCTTTTCATGGCAGTGGTGGGGAGCCTCGGGGTGTTCACGGTGGAGTATCTTCGCGAGTTCCCGCATTTCGACGTTTCGCTTGTTCTCTACCTGTCCGGGCTTTCGTTTGTTGGCGCGCTGGTGAGCCTGCCATTTACGGGACGTCTCATCGATGAGGTCGGGAGCAAGCCTTTGATGGGAGTCGCATTGGGGATTTTTGGGATGGTTATCGCCGGATGGTTTCTGGTTGCGGCCGGCGTCCTCCCGGCATCGATTGCCATCATTGGTGCCCTCAACTTTTTCTCCGGGCTCGCGGGAGCCAATTTCAACCTCGCGAACGTCCGGATTGTGATGGCGACGATGCCTGAGATGGGGCGCAATCACTTCTTCGCGTTGTTCACGGTGATCACCAGTCTCGGCCTCGGTGCCGCTCCGGTGATGTGGGGGATTTCTCTGGATATGATCGGCACCTACGAGGCGGTGACCGGCGCCCTCCATTGGAAGCGGCACAGCATATATTTCGCCGTCCTTTTTGTTTTGAACATCATCGCGCTCCTGTTCATCCACAGGCTGCACGAAGGGAGGGATCCTGCGGCGCCGACGTTGATCTACGCCCGGCTGCGTCGCGCCGGCAAGCTCTGGCACCGCTGACATCAGGCAACGATGCCGCTTGTCAGGTCATCCGCCGGAGTTTAAGCTTTCGGTGTAGTCTCCTCCGATGCCAATCGACCACCCAGAGAACTGGTTTCTAAAAAAACACGAGAACGGTGAGGTTTTTGGGCCGATCCGATTCGAGCAAATTGAGGCATGGGCTGCTGCCGCACAGGTCAACTCTCAGGACATGGTGTCCACCGACCGCGAAGTCTGGACGAAGGCTCCGATGATCCCCGAGCTCGAAATGGACTGGCTGATCGAGCTCGACCAGACGCTTCTCTACGGGCCGACGACGGCAGGTGCCCTGATCGAGTTTCTGCGCCTCGGGGAGATCAACCGTTCGACCCGGGTCATCAATTGCCGGTTGGGAGAAACGATTTCGCTCGGGGAAGCCCCGTTTTTTCCAGAGCCCGCTCAGAGGCCGGAAGCCGAGGCGATTCGGCAAATCCAGCCCCCGAAAGGCGGGATCAAGCTCAATCTTCAGCAGCGGATTCGCGATCTTGAAGCGGCACTCATTGAGAAGCGCCTCCAGCTCACGGTAGCGAACGACACGATTTCCAAACTGGAGGCAAAAGTTCGGGATCTCGAACAAAAGTTGCGCGACATCCGTGCGGGCAAGCGGGGCTAGTCAATCGAGATTCCGTTTTTCTCGAGGGTGAGCCCGGTCGACCGGGCGTAGGCCGCGATGGCGCGGATGTGATCGGCCCGGGCCCGGAGTTCGTTGATCTCTGCGGTGGCGAGGTCGCGTTGGAATTGGAGGACTTCAAATGTTGTGGATGTGCCGCTGGCGAGACGCGCTTGGGCGGCCTCGAGCGTTTTGCGGGAGAAATCCAGTGCGACTCCGGTTGCCTCGATCCGTTTGCGTGTTGTATCGATTTGACCTGCGGCGTTGTCTGCCTCGACGAGGATGGCTTGTTCCAAGCGTTTGAGTTCCACGAGCGATCGGGCGATCTCGAGTTTATCGGCCTGAAGTTTGCCGGCGGCTTCGCGATTCGGAATCGGGAGGCTCCCGACGAGACCGGCAGACCATGCGTAATTGTTCGTCGCCTGTCCGGTCGCTCGCTGGATGCTGTCGCTGAGGGACGAGTCGATGCCGTTGATTCCAAAGCTGGCCACGAGATCGAGCCGGGGGAGGGCTTGGTTCCGGGAAAAGACGACGTTGATCTGGCGTTTCTGGAGCTCCAGCAGGGCCTGGCGGTAGTCCGGGCGGAGTTCGAAAGCCTTCGGGAAGTCCTTTTCCGGATTTGCCCGGAATCCCGGGAGTGCGGGGAGTGGCGCAATCGTCAGTCGTGTATCCAGCACACGGAAGACCTCATCGGTCACGAGTTGTTTGAGAAAGTTTTCATTGTCGAGCATCGAGCGTTGAGCAACGAGCACGCGTTCCTCGCGGGAGGCGAGGTCGGCCCGGGCTTGGATGACGTCGAGAGGAGACATGACGCCGATTTCGGCACGCTTGAGATTGTCCCGGAGGAGTTGGGCGGCGAGTTCTTTCGAGCGCTCCTCGACCGCGAGGTTCTCCGTGGCGAAGAAGAGCTCGCAGTAAGTATTCACTGTGTCTGTGATGACATTAATGATCCGGTCCCGCAGGGTCCACTCCGAGATCGCCCGGTCTGCGCGGGCAATCCGGAGGTTGGCGAGGTTGGCGTCGGTGCCGAAGTTTCTTAAGAGCGGCTGGGCAATGTCGATTCCAACAAACGAGTTAAAGGTATCGTTCGCGCGGCGGTTGTCGGTATTGCGGGTGGTCGAGGCTCCCAAATCGTAGGTGAGCCCCCAGGGTGTGAGGCCGGTGATCGAGGAATCTACTTCGGTGCCGGTTTGCACGGCGAAGAGGTCCGGGGTCGGACTGCCCGGGGTGAAGGTCGGAGCGACGAGATTGTTGTTGAGTGTGCGCAATTCCTGATTATTCGAGTCGTAGGTGACGGACACCCCGGCGACGGGATCGAATTTTCCTGAGGCGGATAGTTGGTTGGCGCGGGCGATCTGCGGGGTGTATCGGGCGGCGCGGATCTGGAAATTTTTCCCGAGCGCAAGTTGGATGGCATCGCGGAGGTTGATGTCGAGTGTTCCGTCTGCGCCACGAGTCGTGGCAGGGCAGGTCGCCGCAGCCAGCACCGAGGCGATCAGTGCGAGATGGGAGCGAAAATTTAGGCCAAGCATTCTGGCATCGTAAGCGCGAAGCGGCAGGCAATCAAGATGGGGCTTGCCTCAGCGCGGATGCAGCGGGAGGAGCCACGGGACCAGGAGCACACTGACAATCATGACGAGGAGCGAAAGGGGGACGCCGACTTTGACGAAGTCGCCGAATCCGTAGTTGCCCGGAGCGACGACCAGCGTGTTGACGGGCGACGAGATCGGCGTCATGAACGCCGTGGACGCGCCGAGCGCGACGATCATCGCGAACGGATATGGCGACGCCTGTAATTCCGACGCGATGGCCAGGGCGACAGGGGCCATGAGAACAGCGGTGGCGGTATTGGAAATGAAGAGTCCGAGGATGGCCGTGATCGCGAAGAGGCAGGCGAGGACCATGTGGTCCCCGGCACCCGCCGTGATCGCCATCAAGCCGTCTGCGGCCAGTTCGACGCCACCGGTTTTCTGAAGAGCGATGGAAAAGGGAAGCATGCCAACAATTAAAATCAGACTCTTCCAGTGAATCGAACGATAGGCACTGTCGAGGTCGATGCACTTCAGGAGGCCGAGCAGGAGGCAGGCGATGAGAGCCGCTTGCACGTTCGGAACGATGCCGCTCACCATCAGGCCCACCATCACCAAGAGACAGGCGACTGCCTCGAGTGACTTTCCCGGAGCGGGGAGCACTTCGGATTTTTCCTCGGGAAGATTCAGGACGACGAGGTCGGATCTGTCCTTCTGAAGACGCGAAATCTTTTTCCACGGCCCGATGAGCAAAAGCGTATCGCCGATTTTCAGGGGTTCGGAGAGATGTCCGGTGTCGATCGCGGATTTTCCTCGCCGGAGCCCGACGACGGTCAGGCCGTAGCGATTTCGGAAGTCGGATTCGATGACTGTTTTTCCAATCAACACGGAATCTGCGGCGACCATAACTTCTGCCATGCCAATTTCCTGCGAGCGATCGCTGAAATAGGCGCCGGATAGCGGCAGCTTCTCGAGTGCGAGGCGGGGACAGGCTTCCTCGATATCGATTTTCGGTGCAAAGACATCGAGCAAAAGAATGTCTTCAGCAAGAAAAACGGTCTGGCTTGTCGGGGCGAAGATCTCGGTGGAGAAACCGGATTTCCGCTCGATGGCGATGAGGTTGATTCCGGAATCTTTTCTGAGGCTGACGTCCTTGATGGTTTTCCCCACGACCGACGATTGGGGAGTCACGCGAACGCGGAATTCCCGGCTCGCCAGTTGATACCTTTCGATCCAATCGAGGATGCTGACCCGGCGGGCCTCATTGGCACTTTCGGGATTTTTCGAAGCCAGCCAGCGTCGTGCGAAGAGCATGTAGGCGATGCCGAGAACGAGGACCGGAACGCCGAATGGTGTGAAGGTGAAGAAGCGAAATCCCTCCGAGCCGCTGCGCACGAGT
Organism: Terrimicrobiaceae bacterium; assembly: GCA_049317665.1. GTDB lineage: Bacteria > Verrucomicrobiota > Verrucomicrobiia > Chthoniobacterales > Terrimicrobiaceae > JBBRHN01. The sequence goes on from JBMOHW010000060.1 coordinate 15,528, forward strand.
TCGCTGTTCACAACGAGATTCGGTGCCGTCGCCACGAGGGTCATCATTCCGCTGATGAGGGCGGCGACGGAGATCGGCATCATGAGCTGGCTTGCCGAGGCGCCGGTGCTCTGGGCGATTCGGAGGGCGACGGGGATGAAGATGGCGACGACTCCGGTCGAGCTCATGAAGGCTC
>JBMOHW010000061.1:0-15616 GCA_049317665.1 Terrimicrobiaceae bacterium
GTCACTCGATACAATGAAACTCGCGTCCTCATTTCGGTGCGTCCCATGCCGAGGCCGATCCCGGCTCGAAGCGCCCGACTGCCTTGATCGACGCGGGTGATCTGCCCGCGGACGATCCACGTTCCGGGCACGACCTGCTGGGAGGACCGCAATACTGCCGAATCCGCCGCGTGTGTGCGGATCTGGCTGGCGGTGCTCCGCGCCAGATTCTGCACGATCTCGTCGCGCAGAACAGCTTTCTCCCGTGCCGTGCGCTCGCCGAGTTGGAACGCAGAAAGCGGGGCGGAAAACGGCTCGACTAAAATCCGTGCCGGGGCTTGCACCGGTGCTGCCGAGCGGTTTTCCAGCGAGTAAATTCCAACCGAGCTGCACGAGCACAGACCGAGGACACTGAAGAGGCTGAGGGCGAATTTTAGAAGCATGGTCCGGGAATACCGGAACCCCCTTGCGAACGCGAAGCTTCTTGCGGCGGATTTTGTCTTTACAACTTGAGAGTGAACTCGCTTCTAGGAGAAATGATTTGGTGGCAGACCCCGCAACGCACAATGAAAAATCCTCGAAATTTCCGTTGGCTCTGCCGCGCGACTCCGGCGGCTTTGGTTTTCATGGCCCTGACCTCCGGCTGCTCGCGTCCGAAGCCTGCCAGCTCCGAATCTGTCCGACCGGTGAAGACCCTCGTGGTTGTTGCGGGGGAGGATTCTCGCACACGTGTTTTCCCCGGGAAAGTTGAAGCCTCGAGACAAGTCGAATTGACCTTCCAAGTTCCGGGTCTGCTCGTCAGCCTTCCCGTCCGCGAAGGTCAGACCGTCATGAAAGGTGAGGTGATCGGCCAGTTGCGGCAGGAGGATTTTCAAGCCCGCCTCGCAGCTCTCCAAGGCCAGTTGGACCGGGCCCGCGCGGACCTTCAGGCCGCTCGCGCGGGTGTTCGCCCGGAAGAACGGCAACGACTTGAAGCTCAAGTGCGATCCGCCGATGCCACTCTCGTCAACGCGCGCACCGAATACGGTCGCGCCACCCAGCTCCTGCGTTCGAGGACTATCTCGCGGGTCGAGTTCGACCGGGCGGAAACGACATTTCGCGTCGCTCAAGAGAATCTCGAAGCGGCCCGCCAGACTTTGGAGCAAAGCGCGGTGGGACGCGAAGAGGATATTCTGGCTCGCGAGGCCGAGGTGAGTGGACTCGAAGGCCGGGTGGTCGAAGCCAGCCTCCAGCTTGCGGATTCCACATTGCGGGCACCCTACGACGGAGTAATTGCTCAGCGATTTGTCGAGCCCGGGCAGAATGTCCGTGCGAAACAGCCCGTGGTAAAATTTCAAGACATCGCGGAGATCGACATCGCGGTGGACATTCCTGAGAGCGTGATGGCCGAGATTCGTCTGGCTGATATCACTGAGTTGGTCGCTGAGTTCCGCGCAGCCCCCGGGCTCAGATTTCCTGTCACAATCCGTGAAGTCGCCCAGCGTGCGGACCCGGTCACGCAAACATTCAATGCCCGCGTGGCGATGAAGGCTCCCGATAGCGTGAACCTGCTCCCGGGCATGACGGCGACTGTCGCGATGACGTATCAACGCGCGGCCATTTTGGGGCGTGCGATTCGCGTTCCGATTTCCGCTGTGATTCAGGACAGCTCCGGCGAGCCGGTCGCCTGGGTTTTGAATCCTGACCAGACGATTGCGCGTCGCGTCGTCAAAGTCGGCGATGCGAGCGGAAACCAGATCGAAGTTGTGCAAGGCCTGGAACCGGGTGATCGCATCGCCATTGCCGGAGTGGCGTTCCTCCGCGAAGGTATGAAGGTCCGCGATCTCGGGGATGCCCTCGGGGGCAGTCAGCCATGAACCCAGGAGAGTTTTCGGTCAAAAACAGCCGGATCGTTTTGGTCGCGATGGCCATGGCGATCGTCGGTGGCGTTGTGGCCTACCAGAATATCGGGCGTCTCGAGGATCCGGAGTTTACGATCAAGCAAGCACTCATCATCACTCCGTATGCCGGTGCCAGTGCCGAGGAAGTTGCGCAGGAAGTCTCGAATCCAATCGAGATCGCCTGCCAGCGCCTCGCCCAACTCGATTATGTGGAATCCGAATCCACCCGGGGTCGCTCGGTCGTCACGGTCCACATCAAAGACCACTACGACCGGCAAAGCATGCCGCAGGTCTGGGACGAACTCCGCCGCAAAGTCGCCGACGTGCAGGCTCAGCTTCCACCGTCCGTGCGCGGCCAATCCATCGTCGTGGATGATTTCGGCGATGTTTATGGGATTTTTCTTGCGGTCACCGGAGACGGATTTTCCTTCCCGGAACAGCGCCGATACGTCGAGTTCCTCCGTCGCGAACTCCTGCAAGTGCCGGGAGTCAAAAGCGTGGCCCTTTTCGGCGAGCAACGCGAAGTCGTCTTTCTCGAGATCTCGCGTCAACGACTCGCTCAACTCGGCATCAACGAGGAGCAGATCTACAGCAAGCTTCAGGAAAAAAACATCGCGGCGGATGGCGGGCGCATTCGTGTGGGCGAGCAACACATCGCCCTCGACCCCACCGGGGCGTTTGCTTCCGCCGAAGACATGCTCGATCTGGTGATCGGTTCCGACCAGACCGGTCGCCAGCTCCGCCTCGGTGACATCGCCACCATCACGCGTGGCGACCAGGATCCGCCCCGCCGTCTTCTTCGATATGACGGGAACCTCGCCATCGGGCTCGGCATTTCTTCCGTGCCCGGCGGCAATGTCGTCAAGATGGGTGCCGCTGTGCGGGAAAAACTTGCCGAACTCAAAGCCAACCAGCCGGTCGGCATCGAAATCGGCGAGATCAATTTCCAACCCGAAGCCGTCTCGCAAGCCACAAGCGAGTTCATGTTCAACCTCGGCAAGGCCGTCTCGATTGTCTTTATCGTGCTGATTTTTGCGATGGGCCGGAAAACCGGCTTTATCATCGGCCTCGTCCTCTTCCTCACGATCATGGCGACATTCCTCGTCATGTATATGAAAGGCGATTTGCTCATGGAGCGGATCTCTCTCGGGGCGCTCATCATCGCGCTCTGCATGCTGACCGATAATGCGATTATCGTCATCGAGGGCATCAAGGTGGGAATCGAATCCGGTCGGAAGAAGCTCGAAGTCGTCCGCGAAGTGGTTGCGGAGAACCAGTGGCCACTATTTGGAGCGACCGCGATCGGCGTCATCGCTTTCGCTGCGATCGGCTTGTCGGAAGATGCCACGGGCGAATACACAAATTCGCTTTTTTGGGTGATCCTCATCGCCCTCAGCCTCAGTTGGGTGTCGTCTGTCACCGCTACTCCACTTCTCAGCTATCTGATGTTCAAGCCCCTTCCGGACAAGGGCCCGGGCCGCGATAGCGATCCTTACGGTGCACTGCCCTTCCGAATCTACCGGAACCTCCTCACCCTCGCTCTCCGCCACCGGTGGTTCGTCGTCATCGCCTGTATCGTGGCGTTCATTGCGGCCGTGTTCGGATTTCAGAAAGTCGACCAGAGCTTCTTCCCGCCGGCCACCCGGCCGCAGTTTATGGTCGATGTCTTTCTGCCTGCGGGCACTCATATTCGCGAGACCGAGAAAGTCGCCGGGGATGTGCAGCGATTTATCCAAGGCCAGTCCGGTGTCACCCACGTCACTTCGTTCATCGGCAGTGGCGGGCTTCGATTCCTCCTCGTTTATTCGCCCGAAAACGAAAACCCGGCCTACGTTCAATTTCTGGTCGATGTCGATGACCCCGCGAAGATTCAAAACCTCGTCACCACGATTCAAAAGGAACTCGACGAAAACTATCCGAATGCCAACGCCATCGCGAAGAAGTTCCTCCTCGGCCCCGGCGCCGGAGGCCGGGTGCAGGTGCGTTTTAGCGGACCGGATCCTGCGGAACTTCGGAAGCTGGGCGATCAAGCGATCCAAGTCTTTGAGAACGACGGACAGGCGCTCTGTGTCCGAAGTGACTGGCGCGAGCGCGTGAGCACGATCCGGCCCGAACTGCTGGAATTCCAAGCCCGCCGCAACGGCATCACCCGAGTTGAGGTCGCTCGTGCGCTGGAGAGCAGTTTCGAAGGCCGGCCTGTCGGATTTTATCGCGAGCCCGGTTCGGCCGGTGTCGGGATTTTCCCGCAGGAGACCCGCCTCCTCCCGATCGTTGTCCGTCCCCCGCTCGCCGAGCGTGACGACGTTTCAGCCCTCAGCAGTCTCCAAATCTGGAGCCCGATCGCGGGGCGGATGATTCCGCTCAGCCAGGTGGCCGGGCCCGCGCAAGTCGTTTGGGAAGACCCCATCGTGGTGCGACGAGATCGTTTCCCGACGCTCACCGTCCACGCCGACCCGGGCACCGGTCTTCCGAGTCAATTGCGCGAACGAATCAAGGACTCGATTGAAGCCATCCCCCTCCCGCCCGGATACTCACTGGCGTGGGGTGGGGAATTTGAAGACTCCACGCAAGCCCGAGCTGCGTTGGTCGAGCCTCTTCCTTACGTGCTGGCCCTCATGGTTTTCATCGTCGTGTGCCTCTTCAATTCCATCCGCACCACGATTCTCATCTGGTTGATCATCCCGCTATTCATCATTGCCGTGACCGCTGGCCTGTTGCTGACGGGAATGCCATTTGGCTTCATGGCCACCCTCGGCGTGCTGGCCCTAGGCGGGGAGTTGATAAAAAATCAAATCGTCGTGCTCAGCAAAATCCTCACCCTGATCGGCAAGGGCACTCCACCGTTCCAAGCGTTGCTCGACGGCGGCACGGCAAAAATGCGCCCGGTGTGCATGGTCGTGCTAACAACCGTCCTCGGAATGATCCCACTGCTCACCGACCCCTTCTTCGGCTCGATGGCCGTCTGCATCATGTTCGGGCTCTCCTTCGCCGCCGTCCTGTCCCTGATTGTGACGCCCGTCCTCTACGCCATTTTCTACGGCATCAAGGAACCAAAGTGACGACCGACCGCTGCCGTTCGAGCCGGAAAGTGGTGCGATAGTCGCGGGGCGAAAGCCCGGTCGCACTTCGGAAACATCGCGAAAAGTAGAATGCGTCGTTGAATCCGCAGCGGGTCGCGACCTCCGCGATGGACAGGGTTGTTTCAACCACGAGGCGTCGGGCCTCCGCGATCCGTGCCTGCTGCAGCCAACGGGCCGGTGGGACGCCAAACGTCTCGATCCACCGGCGACGGAAAGTCGTCCGCGAGAGGCCGTGTCGATGGGCCAGTTCGTCCGGATGTGGTGGAGCGGTGAGATCCGCCCGGATTTCCATCGCCGCTTTCTCCATCTCGCTCGGCCTGCTTGTCGGCGTGGCGGGAGGCAACCAGGTTTCGAGTAATATTCGCTCGGCCAATCGGTCTGCCCGATCCGCAAAACGGCCCGCCTCCGGGCATCGCGCCAGGGCAGAAAATTCCGCCACGCCAATCCCGACAGCCTCGAGATTCGCGATGGGCCAAATGGGACGCTCCGGGTCAAGGAACCGCATGGACCTGAAGGTTCCGAAAGCCCGTCGGTGATAAACAAAATACAGCTCATCCCAAGTGCCGTCGGGCCGGGTGGGTCCATACCTCAAGTGATCGCCGGGCCATTGCGTAATCACGCAGGGTGCCACGACGTCCAGCTCCCGGCCAGCCCGAACGAACTTTCCGACTCCACGCAGGATGAGTGAGAAGTTGCACGTTTCGAAGACCGTCTCGATCCAGGCTCGCTTGCCCATCAACAGGTCCGCGCTTACCAGGGGGAACGGGGATGGAAAACGACGGGGAAAAGCAGCCCAATGCTTGGTCAAAAAATCCAGCTTTTTGGAAAGACGTTCCATTCCCCTCATTCCAACCATGCGCTATGATTCACCCCAGACAATAAACAAAGTGAAAAAAGCACTCTTTCTCCCCGGTGGCTGGGATGGTCACAAACCAGAACAATTTGTCCAGATCCTCGCGGGCGAGCTCGCTGGCGCCGGCACAGAATGCGAGACCGTTCCCTCGCTCGACATTCTCGCGGACGAAGCGCGGCTGAAATCTTTTGATGTCATCGTTCCCTGCTGGACCATGGGCACACTCACTCCGGAAGAGAGCAAGGGTCTTCAAAATGCCATCCGCGGCGGCGTCGGGCTTGCGGGAATTCACGGCGGGATGGGCGATGCCTTCCGGGGGAATCTCGATTACGAATGGATGGTCGGCGGACACTTTGTCGGTCACCCGCACGTCGGCGAATACACGGTCCGGATACGGGACTTTGCCAGCCCGATCACGGGAGGGCTCCCGCCATCGTTTGCTTACAACTCCGAGCAATACTACATGATGGTTGATCCCGCGATCCACGTTCTCGCCGATACCGAGTATGTCTATGAAGATCGCGCCTGCACGATGCCGGTGGCTTGGATCAAGCCATGGGGCGGCGGCCGGGTCTTCTATTCCGCCCTCGGCCATGCTCCGGAGGAGTTTGTGAAATTTCCCGCCTCGCTTCGCCTCGCGATCCAAGGCATTTGCTGGGCCGCCCGCGCCTCTTGATTCTATTTATGAAAGCAAAAACTCTCCTCGCATCGGACATCAAAGTCGGGGTTGTCGGCTATGGTGGGGCGTTCAACATGGGGCGCCAGCACTTGCTCGAAATGAAGCAGGCGGGAATGACTCCCGTGGCTGTCGCCGAAGTCGATCCGGAGCGCCTCCGCGTGGCAACAAACGACTTCCCGGGAATCCAGACCTACTCCACCATTCGCGAAATGCTGCGCAAGTCTGACGTCGGGCTCGTTGTCATTATCACACCCCACAACACGCATTCGCCGATCGCGCTCGAATGTCTCAAGGCTGGACGGCATGTCGTCTGCGAGAAACCACTGGCCATTACCACAGCTGAAGTCGATGCCATGATCGCTGCGGCAAAAAAATCCCGGGTGATGCTTTCCACTTATCACAACCGTCATTGGGACGGCTGCATTCTCGAAGCGATCGATGCGGTGAAGAAGCGTGGCCTCATTGGAGATATCGTCCGGATCGACTGCCACATGGGCGGCTACGGCAAGCCCGGAGATTGGTGGCGGACGAGTCGGACGATTTCCGGGGGGATCCTCTACGATTGGGGCGTCCACCTGCTGGAGTATTCGCTCCAACTCATCGACGCCCCGGTCACCGAAGTCTCGGGGTTTGCACACAGTGGGTTTTGGGCTCCGCAGACCAAGTGGAAAGCCGATGCCAATGAAGACGAGGGCTTCGCGGTCGTGAGATTCAAGGGCCCCCAATGGCTTACGCTTCGCATCAGCACGATTGCATCGAATCCCCCGGAGGGTTGGCTCGAGATCGTTGGCACAAAAGGCGCAATCACGTTCGAGGGTTCGCATCACAAGCTCTTCCAGCACGGAAAAAACCGGCAGATAATCACCCGGATTGCCAACCGTCCGAGTGAGGGGCACCGCTACTACGAAAATGTCCGCGACCACTTGGTCAACGGCGACCCCCTCGTGATCACGGCAGAATGGTCCCGCCGTCCGATCCACATTCTCGACTTGGCCGTCAAAAGCGCAAAGGTCGGGAAAGCTCTCCCAGTCAAATATCCCTGAGGCTTTTCGCCCGGCTGCGGAGCCATCGCAACGCGCCGGGTCGGCATTTCTCGTAGGCCAGGAGGAAAAGGAAGTAGGCTGCGATCCCGGCGGCGACGGAATTGATCACGGCGCCAACGGCGAATGTTTGTCCCCAGACCAAGGCGTCGACGGCTCGGGGGGTTACGTCATCCATCTCATCGATGATCATTGGCGGGCTGACGAAAAGACTGCCGATCCGGATGTTCAGGTAGAAGAGGAAGGGCCAGAAGAACATCAGCAGGCATCCGCCGAAGAATCCGGCAATCATGTTCCCTCCGACGAGTTTCGCAAGAAACCCGGAGAGAAAGCCCCCGAAGCCAAACGTCGGGAAAAAGTTGCACGTGAGGCCGACGGCGAATCCCCGCGCTGCCTTTTCGTTCGACCCATCCAGACGAAAAAAACGGATCGCGTGCAGTAGGAGAAGCCGCCGTGTTCCGCGAAGATCCATAGGCCGATTAATTCGCCGCCGGCGTCGGCCCCATCAAGAGGTCGAGCAAAATCGGGTAGACGATGTCCACCTTTTGCCCGGGTTGCTGCGCGTCCATCCAATCGTGGGGGACATTCCATTCGAGCGGGAACTGATACGTCGCGACCCGCCCGGGAGCCGATTTTTTCCAGATCTCGGCCAGTTGCTCCGCCCGGGGATTGCTGATCGCGGTATCGGCCGCCGAGGTCATGATGAGAATCTTTTTGGCGAGCGGAGGCTTCTCTTGTGCCTCCCGGAACACCTCCACGCCAAGTCCGAGAATGCTAGCCAGCGAGCGCGTCGAGAACCGGGGATACGTGAGCGCGCCCTCGTCCAGTTGGTCTTTCATTTTCGGATCCCACCAAACAAAAACATTCGGCAGGTGGCTGAACAAGCGGGCGGCGGGGGAGATCGACCAGTCCGGCATTCCCCGTGCCGCGAAGAATGGGGCCATGACGACGGCGAAATCGACGTCGGCCCGATTTTGCGCGATCCACGCAGCGGTGTTTCCATTGACCGAGAGGCCGACGACGGTGATTTTGCGCCCGATTTTTTTTGCGCGATCAATCGCCCGGTTGGCCTGGTCCAGCATGAGCTGCGCGGTAAGAAACTGATGGGCGGGAGTCATTCGGTCGCGGTAGCCATGGAAGGGAAGCCGCGGAATCAGGACGTTCGCGCCGCGATCGTAAAGAAGCTTCCCGAAATCAAGAAACTGCAGTGGCGAATTCGTCACGCCATGGAGCAGGACAAAAACATCCTCGGTCGCAGCGCCATGATTCAACTCGACGCTCTGCCCGCGCGGGTCGATCTCGGACGATCCCTCGTCCGGAGCCCGGTCGGCCGGAGTCGGAACCATCGCGGGGAGAGGGCGGAAGAGCACGGCCAGAAGGACCAAGATGCCCACGAGAATGGCGATGCTGATTTTTTTTAGCATGAGAGAAGCGTTGTTTGACCCGAAGGTTTCCTGTTGGATTCGGGAACGACCGTCGTTTCTGAATCTGAAATGAACAACTCAAATCGTCTCGTAGCCGCTTCCCTTTTTCTGGTTCTCATGACCGGCTGCTCGACGATCCGCGTCCGAGTCGAGTCTCCCTCCCCGGCCGCCCAGGCGCGTCGAGTTAATGACGCTCTCGCTTCGCTTCCCGCCGAGACCGATGCCGCCAAGTGGCTTCGCGCGGCGCAGGGCAGGGGGATCGCGGAGGATCAACGTCTGCAATCCCTGATTTCCGCCGCCCATGCCGCGCTGCCGAAGGCCATCGAGGCGGAACCCGGCGCGCTCGCGATCTACAACACGGCGGTCGCGGGAATTGTGAGATTTTCGCAGGAGAAAAACTTTGCCGTTCTCCAGCCTCGTTCCGGGGCGTGGGGATTTGAGCTGGTGCGCTCGGGTCAAGCCCGGCTCGATCCTTCCCAATGCGACAAACTCACCGAGGCCGCCAACGTGCGAATCGCCGGATTGCAGCAACGCGAGACCCAGCGCGGGATCGGTGTGCCTTATGTCTTCAACTATTTTTCCAATTCGCCATTCCTCGCCGACCAGCCGGGCGTCTCTCTGGCGGGCATGTCCATCCCGGCGACGGCGATTCTGACCTTCCGCGGACGCTCGGCTACGCTCTCGTTCTACGACACGCTTGAGGAAGATCGGGTCCGTCTCAGCGGGCGCCGTGTTCAGTTGGCTGCCGACTTTTCCGCGCCAATCGCCCAGTTGATCTCCCGATCTGCGAACCGCTCGCTCGACATCAGGTCTTTCCTCCAGACGGGAAAATTTTTCCCACGAGCTGGGCTTTTTCAGTTCCAGCCCTACAACGCCAACAAGATCCCGGTGGTGTTTGTGCACGGTCTCTTGTCGCGTCCCGAGGTTTGGACCCAGGCGTTGAATGGGATGATGGCCGACCGGACGATTCGCCAGAGGTATCAATTCTGGTTCCTTCTTTATCCGACCGGTCTTCCGATTTGGAAATCTACGGCTTTGCTGCGTGCGGAACTCGACCGATATCACCGCTCGCTCGAGAGCCATGGGACGAATCCGCGTCTGGATCGCATCGTCCTGATCGGACACAGCATGGGCGGATTGATATCGAGCCTTGCTATCCGGCAGGGGGGAGAAAAACTCTGGCGGCAATTTTCCGACAATAATCCGGATGCGATTACATTAAGTCCGTCTGCCCGGAAAATGTTTCGCGAGTTGATTTTCTTCGAGCCCCGCAAGGATGTGGGTCGCGTCATCTTCGTGGCGACACCCCACCGCGGCAGCCAACTCGCAATGAACCCCGTGGCCCGCTTGGCCTCCCGCCTTATCCAACTGCCGGGATTGATCGGAAGCCAGGACCGGATGGAACTTCTCGGTGCGCTTCGAGACGACGCCCGCGACCTCCTCCGGGCACCCGCGACGAGTCTGCATTTCCTGAAAGCCAATTCGCCTCTCATCACATCGATCCAATCGCTTCCGCTGACGCGGACGATTCCCTACCACTCGATCATCGGAGATCGCGGTCGCGGAGATTCGCCGAAGAGCAGCGATGGAGTGGTTCCTTATTGGAGTTCGCACCTCCCGACGGCGACATCGGAAAAAATCGTTCCCTCGGATCATGGTGCGAACGAGAATCCGGAAGCGATTCGTGAGATGCGGAGGATTTTGTTGGAAAACCTTCGCTAAGACTCTCTCCGGATGTGCCGGAGGCATTCGCGGATCGCGGGGACAAGCGGGAGCAGGCACTCGCGGATCGCTCGCGGGTTGCCGGGGAGGTTGATGATCAGGGATTCTCCACGAGTTCCCGCCAATCCGCGAGAGAGGATCGCCGTGGGGACTTTGGGGAAGCTGACAGTCCGCATGGTCTCTCCAAAGCCCGGAAGCTCGCGATCAAGGATCTCGCGAGTCGCCTCGGGAGTCACGTCTCGCGGGGCCGGACCAGTGCCGCCAGTTGTCACGATCAATTCGCATCGCGCGACATCGGCCAACTCGATGAGCGCGGCCCGGATTTGGTCCGCTTCGTCAGGCAAAAGGCGGACGAAAAAATCGGCATGGGCATCCAGGGCCTCTCGAAGAACCACTTCGATCTCGGGGCCGCTCAGATCCTCATAGATCCCCGCACTGGCCCGATCGCTGAGTGTGATGCGTCCGATTTTCATTTTTTGGTTTTTTCGACGACGCGGATTTCCGAAATCATCATGGTTTTGTCCACGGCCTTGCACATGTCGTAGAGGGTCAGAGCGGCAATGCTGGCGGCCGTGAGAGCCTCCATCTCGACTCCTGTTTTTGCGGTTGTTGACGCCTCCGCCGTAATGCGGATCCCGCCCCGGACCAATCGGAACCGAACGTCCGCGTGGCTAAGAGGCAAGCTGTGGCAGAGGGGGATCAGGTCGCTGGTCTTTTTTGCGGCAAGAACGCCCGCGATTTGAGCGACCGTCATCACATCGCCCTTGGGCAGCGCCTTTTCGCGAATTTGCCGGAGGGTCGCTGGCAGGCAATGGAGAACAGCCTCGGCGACCGCCCGACGAACCTGGTCGGGTTTGTGGCTGACATCGACCATTCGCGCTTTGCCATGGGCATCGAGGTGAGAGAAGACGGGTTGGTTTTTCATGGCATGTTTAATGGGAGAAAGGAAACGTTCTCGCCGGTGCCCGGCAGGGGCGCGCCGGGTTCCAGAGAGATCAGCGCGTTCGCGCCGACAAGGGAAAGAACATCACCCGAAGTCAGGAAGCGCAGCGGGTGCAGGCCGTCAGGGAGAAGCACGGCGGGCCAGAACGTGTGCCGGGAATTTGCTTTTCCGGTGAGGCATTGCGCGAGACGGGCAGAGTGGAACGCATTCCCGAAGATGGTTGCCCCAGAGAGTTTGCTCAGGGCGGGTCGGACGAGTAGATGAAAGACGACGAGGTGGGCGAGGGGATTCCCCGGGAGGCAAATCGCCGTCTGGTTTTTGTGAACGGCGGCGGCGGCTGGTCGCCCCGGGCGAAGATCGGTTTTTTCAAATAGGAATTTGAATCCGACCTTCGCGAGGCTGCTGCGGGCATGATCGTGTTCTCCGACGCTGGCTCCGCCCGAAATGAGGATCATGTCGGCGAGGGATCGAGACTCCTCCAGCGCTCGGACGATCTTTTGAGAATCATCGTCGAGTCGTTGGTGGAAGACGATTTGCGCGTTCCATTCCTCGACCAACGCGTGAATCAAGATCGAGTTGGAATCGCGAATTTGCCCGTGCACTGGGGTCTGGGCGGGATCGATGAGTTCGCCTCCGAGCACGAGATGGGCGATTCGTGGCTTGCCCCCGACGCGAGGCTTGGCAATCCCAAGACTCGCCAGAATGGCCAGCTCGGCGGGGCCAAGGTGTTGTCCTTTGGAGAGAATCGTATCTCCGGCGCTGGCCTCGCTGCCCCGCGGTCGAATCAAGCGGGCCTCCGGAACCTCCAAAATCCGGATCGCTTCGTTCTCCGTCTCTTGAATCAATTCCTGAGGAATCACCCGCGCTGTGAGGTTCGGTGTGGGTGCGCCGGTAAAAATGCGGCGCGTGGTGCCAACCTGCAAAGCCTCGGCTGGTGGATCACCGGGCAGGCTTGTTCCGGCGATTCGGAGTTCCTGCCCGACCGATGCCTCGTCACCGACCGCGTAGCCGTCCATCATTGCGACGTCGAAAGCCGGGGCATCCGCGGTGGCCAGCGCGTCGATTTGCAAAAATCTCCCGCGGGCGTCCACGAGCTCAACCGCCGCCGTCGGCAGCGGTTGGATATGATCGAGCAAAAGCCGCAGAGCCTCTCTCCACGTTGTTACTTCCATTTTGCTCCCGTCTTCCAAATCGGAACATCCTGTTTGAGTCGATCCATGAAAATCCGAACCGCTTCAAAGGCCTCCCCGCGATGTTTGGAGCGAACCTCCACAAGAATCGCCGCTTCTCCGACCGGAACAAAACCGACTCGATGCAGAGCGACGGCGTCGTCGAAAGTATGCATGTCACGAATTTCCTCAAAGATCCGCCGCATTTGGTTTTCGGCCATCGGGCGATAGGCCTCGTATTCCAAGCCTGCAATCGTGCGCCCGTCCTCCTCCCCCCGCACGGCTCCTGTAAAGCGCACGGCGGCCCCGGATCCGCGATCAACCTGATCCGGCCAGTGCAGGACTCCCGAAACGATCTCAACCGTAATCGCCATTCAGCCTCCGGATACGGGCGGGATGAGGGCAATCTCATCACCCTCGGAAAACGTTTCCGTCGCGCGAACAAACTCGCCATTGCGAGAAATGCGAATCGTTTCCCGCATGGCAACGAGCTCGGGAAATAGCCTGCCTAGAGATTGCCACAAGCCATCGGCATCCCGCGCCCCTTCGATCGGCAGCAGCGTTTCCGTAGTTCCGGCAACCGCCCTCGCCTGAGCGAAAAAGAGAACACGGATCGTCATCAAGCGAATCCTTCGCGAAACCCGCGCAGAATGGAATTCCAAACATCCGGCCATTGACTCGGACGTGATCTCCGCTACCTTCTCGCCAAACAAAAAACCCTATGAGCAAGCCTGAAGTTACTGCCTACTTGAAGACCCATTGCGGATGGAGCAAAGGTGTCCGTGCCGTCCTCGCGAAATACGAAATTCCTTATGCGGAAAAGGACATTATTCTCGATCCGAACCTGAGATTCGAAATGGAACAACTCAGCGGCCAATCTCTCTCTCCCTGCGTGGTTGTCAACGGCGTGATGCTGGCCGATATCAGTGGCGAGGAACTGGAATCCTACATGCTCACGAATGATCTGGTGGGCGAGTCTTCGAAATCCACGAACGTCCCGCTCAATTCGGCCTGTTCCGATGAAGAGCACGCGGCTCAAGCGGTTCGGATGAATCTCTGAGTTTCCGGTTCTACTAGCGGAACGTCGGGCGGGCGAGCACGATGTCGTTTGTGTCGAGGACGACCGTTCCGTCACTCTGACGTGCGGAGGGAAAAACGAGGCGGCAGTTTGTTACTTCCATTGCCACCGGTCCGGAAGCAGCATTTGTCGCGGCGGAAAATTGCAAGAGAAACTCGTTCGTGCTCGGGGTGCCGGACGAAAGAATCGTCTCCGGGAGAACCGACGTGATGTCGGACGCCGAGAGTCCAAGGCGGTAAAGGGTGCCAATTTGTTCCTGGAGGTTTGCCGCGCGGGCGACTTGTCCGTTGCTCTCCTGTTGAAGAATCATGGAGTGAGCGAGTGTGGCCGCGCCCGCGATGCCCAAAGCGATGATCGCCGCTGCCACAAGGACTTCGACCAGACTGTAAGCATTCTTTTTCATGGCGTGGCGTTGTCCTCGAGCCAAAGCATCCGGTCGGCAATGGATTGAAGGCTGGTCGAGGGAGATGGGTCGGGGTTGAGGACGAGCGTGCCGGAGTTTACGGAGATGGATTGATCCGTCCGGATGCCGCCTTGAACTGTCAGGGTCGTGCCGGCGGTTGGTGTCACGGTGAGCGGGGAGTTGGACAAACTCATTCCGAGCCTCCACGTGCCGCCGGTGAAGTTTGTCACCGTTGTAAGGTTGAGCGTCGATCCGTTCGCGGCGCGATTGATGTAGACCCGGCGGTTGTTTGTTCCGCTTAAGACAATCGTTGAGAGGTTGGTTGCCGTGGTCGGGATGACAATGTGGAGAGCGTTTGTATTCGTAGCGCCGATGACCCGTAACGCGGTAATGCGGAACGTTCCGCTTGTGAAGACGGTCCCGGCATTGTTGGTTAGCCGCCGGCTTGAGTCGTTAGCGGTCACGGTGTTGCCAGGGGTGTGCCGGAGAACGCTGGAGGAACTTGTCGGATTCAAGATGGCCTCGGCCGTGTTCCCTCCAGCATTTGTCACGACATTAGTATAAATGCTGATCGAGACGCTCGTTGCCGAGACATTCGTCATGGTCGGTGCTCCGAAATAGCCGAGATAAGGATTCGTGCCTGATGCGTTTGTTCCGGAAGTCATGGGCACCGAGGGCAACCCGGCAAAGCCATTGAGGTTCGTCCAGAAGATGTTTGTCGTCGGAGCCCAGACAAGGTTGGTCGTGCCGGAATTGTGGACGACGAGGGGGTATCCGCCGAGGAGCGGGCTGCGGGAGCGGACGCGGAAGCTCCAGGCCTGCGAGGCGCCGCCGCCGGATATCGTGCCGTTGAATGTCACGGCAAAGCTTTGGTTGTTCATCGGGTTGAAAAAGTTCCCGCTCACCAGATTCGTATTTGTCCAATAGCCCGCCGACGCCGAAGCGAGCGAAAACGACCCCCATCCACCGGCCAGACTGCCGCTGGCATTGGTATTTGTAATCGCGCCCGACGGCATTCGTTCGAGAATGAACTGTCGGGCTAGGGCTCGTCCGTTCGCCTGCGCCACTCGGCGTTGCTGGGCTTGGAACGCGGTGTCGGAAAAAGCCGCCCGACTTGAGAGAATTTGGACCCATGCGGTCAGCACAACCGTCGCGATCAAAAGAACCAACAAGGCGAAGAGCACAATTGCTCCTTCAAGTTGGCAGAAGATGTCCCCGGGTTTTTTCATAGCGCGGGAAAGGCTGGGATGACGAAAAAGTATGGCGTTTGGTTTGCCATGTTTGTGTATCCGGCTCGGGTTTGTCCTCCGCTCGCTCAGGACAACGTGATGTAACGCGCCCTGGCGCGACTTTTCGTGGCGTCGAT